>NZ_SMJZ01000141.1 GCF_004348345.1 Nonomuraea longispora | reverse complement strand
CAGGAACAGTCCGCCGCCCGCAACCGCGCCGGCGAGCAGCGCCAGCGGGTCGAACGTGAACGCGCCCATGCTCACCAGCCCCCCGGGGTGTAACCGTGGGCGGCCAGTTCCTCCATGCAGGAGATCGGCGCGTGCGGGACGGCGGCGCCGTCGGGGCCCGGCGCGAACACCTCGCTCGACAGGACGCGGCCGTCGCAGCCGTTGACCTCGCGGATGCTGGAGACGTAGCGGCGCAGCGTGCCGCCGACATGGTAGTCGTTGCGCTTCTCGACGAAGACGACGAAGTCGATGGCGCCCGCGATGAGCATGTGGGTGGCGTCGATGGGCAGCCGCTCGCCGGCCTGCAGGGCGTAGGTGGAGATGCGGTTGAAGACCTCCATGCTGGAGTTGGCGTGGATGGTCGACAGGGAGCCGTCGTTGCCCTGGGTCATCGCGTTGAGCATGGTGACGATCTCGTCGCCGAGCACCTCGCCGACGATGACGCGGCTGGGGTTCATCCGCAGGGAGCGCCTGACCAGCTCGGCCATGGAGATCTCGCCCTGGCCCTCGGAGTTGGGCAGGCGCTGCTCGAAGGCGACGACGTTGGGGTGGAGCTCGGGGAACTGGTCGAGGCCGAGTTCGAGGGCGCGTTCGACCGTGATGAGGCGTTCGCTGGGCGGGATCTCGTTGGCCAGCGCCCTGAGCAGGGTGGTCTTGCCGGCGTTGGTCGAGCCCGCGATCATGATGTTCTTGCGTGCGGCGACGGCGGCCGTCAGGAACCTCGCGACGTCGGGGCTGATCGTGCCGTTGCCGGTCAGGTCGGACAGGAAGACCTTGCCGAGGCGGGCGCGGCGGATCGACACGGCCGGCCTGACCGTGACGTCCATGACGGCGCTCAGCCGGGAGCCGTCGGGCAGGCGCAGATCGAGCTGCGGGTTGGCGGTGTCGAACGGCCTGCTGGACAGGCCGGAGTAGGCCGCCAGGATCTGGATCAGCTCGGTCAGCTCGTCGTCGGAGTCGGCGACCGGATCGTGCATGAGCTCCTGACCGTCGGCGTAGCTGACGAACACCCGGTCGCAGCCGTTGATGTCGATGTTCTCGACCTGGGTGTCGTCGAGGAGCGGCTGCAGGCGGCCCACGCCGAACAGGGCGGCGTGGATGCCGGCCGCGAGGGCCTCCTCCTCCTCGACCGTGGGCGGAGTGCGGCCCAGCCCGATCTCGCCGCGGGCGTGCTCCTCCAGCACCTGGGAGATCAGCGCCCTGGCGAACTGGCGCTCGTCCTCGCCGGTCATCGTGGGCAGGCCGTTGGCCTGGTCGAGCCTGCGCTGGTGGGCCAGCCGGTCGCCGACCTCCTGGCGGAAACGCTTGACGAGGGAATGGTCGATCATCGGTGGCTCACCAGCCTTGCCGCGAGGTCGCGTGCCGTACGGATCAGGAGAGAGCGGTCGAGCCGGCCGCCCCACTGCCCGCGCAGGAGTTCGGCGCCCTTGGGGTCATGGGCCAGGCCGTAGACGTATTGGACGGTGTTGCCGACGATCCGGCGTACGTCGTCGATCGAGGCGCGGTAGTTGCGCGGGTCGGCGATCACCGCGACGCCGTGCGCCTTGGTGATCTGCAGCCGCTCGCGCAGGTGGGCGACGTGGTCGAGGGTCGCGCGGGTGAACAGCACGACCTGCTCGGCCTCGGCCATCAGGTCGCCGAGCTGGGGGTGGGCGCCGAGCCGGCCGCAGTCGGCGATGACGTCGGCGTTGGGGATGGCAGCCAGCGCCCGGCCGAGCGGGCCCCACAACCAGGTGAGCCCCGCGGCCTGCTCGCCGTGCGTAAGCCCGGCCAGCACGTCGAGCCCACCGACGATCTTCTGCGTGTGCTGGTGGATCTGCGCGGGTTCGAGGCCGCGCCGGGCGGTGGCGCCCAGCGTGAGCAGGCCCTTGCCGGGGTTGAGCACGCCGCCGTCGGCGGCGGGCAGCCGGTAGGCGAGGTCGCCGCCCGCCGGGTCGCATTCGGCCAGCAGCACGGGTCGCGGCCAGACCGCCGCCAGGGCGGTGGCCGCGGTCGTCACACCCGGCGCGCCTTTGTCGGCGGCCAGGACGATGAGCGCCACGTCAGCGTGCCCCCGGGAGCTCGGCGACCGCGATCTCCCCGCTGGAGGCGAAGGCCACGATTTCCGGTGACGCCGACGAATCGACGACGACCGTGATCTGGCCGGAATTCCCGGCGCGCGACTTGTCGCCGACGGAGAAGACGAGCGCGCTCGCGGCGAGGACCCGGCTTTCTCCCTGGCTCGCCCGGCTCGGAACGTGCACCAGTTGAACGCGGTCGCCCTCTTTCAGGCCCGCGGGCATTTGGCCCGGCTTGAGCGCCAGCCCGACGGTGGCCTTTCCCTCGCCGAGCTCGGAGCTGGCCTCGGCGCCCATCTGGTTGGTCAGCAGGGTGCCGGGCAGGATGGTGACGGCGGCGAAACTGCCGATCACCTGCCGGCGCTGCGACCAGCTGACGTATTCGACTCCCTCAGCGGCGATCTTGACCTCTTCGAGCGCCTGCGCGGTGAACTTCTGGCCTGCGCCGACCTGCTGGGTGACGCGGATGGCGGAGACGCGGTCGCCGCTGCGCAGGACGAGCAGCGTCGTGGCCAGCGCGCCGCCCAGGATGAGCAGGACGGCCAGCGCGGCGAGGGCCGGCTTGCGTTCGCGGGGTGGCACGGGGAGCTTGCGCGAGGCCGGGCCGGACAACCCCGCCGCCGCGTTGGGGGCAGGCTTTTCACTGGTCCTCATGGGTGGGGGGCTCCCGAAGTGAATTGCGGAATTCACGCCATTATGTGGGGCTTGGCGTGATGACGGGGGCGGAATGCGAGGACCAATGCTCGTTTCGCAGGTGGCGCGCTGTCAACAACAAATAATCGATGCCTATTGTTTCTAACGAGTTGACGAGTATTGATTTTTCCGGCTAGCCGTCACTTTGACCACAGCAGTCACTCTTTTCACAGGTCGATGGCAACATATCGGCTCAAGTCACCGCACATTCCCCATGCCATTGCCGTCAACTCGCGCACCTGAAACCGATTCGGGCGTTACCTTTGGCGCCCGGAGTCGACCGAGGAGACGGCACCATGCGGATCATGCTCACCGTGCTCGGCGGGCAGGGCGACCGTGACGTCGTGATCGACGGAGACGACGGCGCCACGGTGGCGAGGGTGAGCGAGGCGCTCAGCGACCAGGGGCCGCTGGCCGACGTCGTACGGCTGCCCCGGGCCCGAGCCCCCTACGGCCTGCCGGCCGGACCCGACGGCCCGCACATCCCCCAGCCTCGCAGGCCGGAGCGGGAATCCGCCGCGCCGGCCGGCCGTACGCCCACGCTCTGGCGCGACGGTCGCCCCCTCGACCCGCGCGCGCCGGCCGCCGCCGTGCTGCGCGACGGCGACAAGGTGACCCTAGACGGCCGCCTCGCCCGCGCCACCGTCGTCGAGGAGCCGGGAGGCGTCGCCGAGGTACGCGTGGTCGGAGGCCCCCGTGCGGGCACCGTGCACCGGCTGGGGCTCGGCGTGCACGTCATCGGCTCCGACCCGATGTGCGCGATGGCCGTCGACGATCCCGCGCTGGCTCCCGAGGCGGTGGCCGTACGCGTGACGCCGGACGCGATCACGGTGGAGCGGGCGTGGCGGGAGCCCGGCGAGGCGCCCAGGCTCAAGCTGAAGGGACGCTGGGCCGACGAGGTCGCCGAGCTCACGGCACGGGTCGCCGAACGCGAGGCGGCCGAGCTCACGGCCGGCTACGGCGAGATCCCCGAGCTCGACGGCCGGCCGCTCACCGAACCCGTCGACTGGCCCGACCAGGCCGTGCTGACCTGCGGCTCGTCGGTGTTCGTGCTGACCTCGATCGAGCCCAAGGACGCCCACCTCGCCCCCAGGAGCGAGGGCGGCGTGGCCTACAACCGCCCGCCGAGGCTCCGCCGCCCGGAACCCGAGCGCACGTTCGTCAAGCCGAAGGAGCCGACGCGGAACGAGGGCATGCGCCTGCAGCTGCTCGCCGCCCTCCTCCCCGCCGTGCTCGGCATCACCCTGGCGATCGCGCTGAAACAGCCGTACTACCTGCTCGTCGCCCTCATGACACCCGTGATCATGATCGGCCAGTGGTGGAGCGACCGCCGTCATGGCAAGAAGCAGCACAAGAAGGCCGTCAAGGAGTACAAGGAGCAGCTCCGGGAGTACGACGAGGCCGTGGAGCGCGCAAGGGTGGCCGACGAGGCGGTCCGCAGGTCCAACGCGCCCGACCCCGCCCAGGTGCTGCTCACGGCCACCGGCCCGCGCAGGCGGCTGTGGGAGCGCAGGAGCCACGACGACGACGCGCTCAGGCTGCGGGTGGGGCTGGCCGACCTGCCGGCCGACCTGGAGCTGTCGGAGGAGCAGGGCGGGCGCATCGAACCGCCCCTGTGCCGTTCCGTGCCGGTGGCGCTGCCCATGCGCAGGCTGGGCGTGGCCGGCGTCACCGGCTCGCGCGAGGCCGCGACCGCCCTGGCCGGCTGGCTGATCGCCCAGGCCGCGACCCTGCACAGCCCGCGCGACCTGGCCATCGTGATCGTGTCCGCGCACGCCGACGGCGAGCAGCGCTGGGGCTGGATGCGCTGGCTGCCGCACTGCTCGCCGCAGTCGGGCCAGGAATGCGTGGCGCTGGCGGGCACCGACCCCGAGTCGGCGGCGCGGCGCGTCTCCGAGCTCGCCGCGCTCGTCGACGAACGCCAGAACACCGCGATCCCCGAGCTGGGCAAGATCCCCACCGGGTGGGACGACCTCGGCGGCCCCGAGAAGCCCACGTTCTCCTCGTACGACGTGCGCCCGTACGACGTGCTGGTGGTGCTGGACGGCGCCCAGGTGCTGCGCGGCCTGCCCGGGATGCCGCAGGTGCTGCGCCAGGGTCCGCGCTGCGGCGTGTACGCCCTCGCACTCGACGAGGACCAGCGCCTGCTGCCCGAGGAGTGCCAGACGGTGGCCGCGTGCGGCGACGACGGCCTCGCGCAGCTGCGCGGCGGCGGCCTCGACGTCATCGGGCCGGTGCTCGCCGACCTCGTCTCCCCCACGTGGTGCGACCGGCTGGCCAGGGCCCTCGCCCCGATCCGCGACGTCAGCAGGGACGACCCCGCGGGGAACCTGCCGGGCGCGGTACGCCTGCTCAACCTCATGGACCTGCCCGTACCCTCCGGCCGGGAGCTGGCCGGCCGCTGGCGGGACCGCGGCACCACCGAGGCGCTGATCGGCGTCGGCCCCGACGGCCCCTTCTCGGTGGACCTCAGACTCGACGGCCCCCACGGGCTCATCGCCGGCACCACGGGCGCGGGCAAGTCGGAGCTGCTCCAGACGCTCATCTGCTCCCTCGCGGTGGCCAACCGGCCCGACCAGCTCACGTTCGTGCTGATCGACTACAAGGGCGGGGCGGCCTTCAAGGAGTGTGTACGCCTGCCGCACACCGTCGGCATGGTCAGCGACCTCGACGGCCACCTGACCCAGCGCGCCCTCGACTCGCTGGCGGCCGAGATCCGCCGCAGGGAACGCCTGCTGCTGGCGGCGGGCGCCAAGGACATCGACGACTACACCGGCCCCGCGCTGCCCCGCCTGGTGCTGATCATCGACGAGTTCGCCGCGCTGGTGGCCGAGCTGCCCGACTTCGTCACCGGTCTGGTCGACATCGCCCGCAGGGGCCGGTCACTGGGCATCCACCTCATCCTGGCCACGCAGCGGCCCGCGGGCGTCGTCACCGCCGACATCCAGGCCAACACCTCGCTGCGGATCGCGCTGCGGGTGACCGAGCCGGCGGAGTCGTCCGACGTGATCGACCTGCCCGACGCGGCCCACATCTCCAAGTCGACGCCCGGCCGCTGTTACGTGCGCTCGGGGGTGGGGGCGGCGACGGCCGTGCAGACGGCCAGGGTCGGCGGGCGCAGCCCCGCCGCCGGAGGGCCGTCACGCATGGGCGACGTGCGGGTGCTGGAGGTCGGCTGGCGCTCCTTGGGGCGGCCGCTGCCGCCGCCTCCGGAGCCGGAGGAGGACACGACGGGCACGGACCTCGGGCTCGTCGCCGACGCCCTCATCGAGGCCGCCCGCCTGGCCGACGTCCCCGCCCAGCCCAGTCCGTGGCTGGAGCCGCTGCCCACGGGCCTCGTACTCGACCTGCCCCCCGCCGGGCATCCCGTTCTGGCCGCGCCGGTCCCCGACAACGCGGCGTACGGGGGCGCGTTCACGGAGGTGGCGCCGCTGCCGTTCGGCGTCACCGACCGGCCGTGGGCCCAGGACCGGCATGCGCTGGCGCTGGACCTGCCGCACGGCGGTCACCTGCTCATCGCGGGGGCGGCCCGCAGCGGCCGGTCGACGGCCCTGCGTACGATCGCGGGCTCCATCGCGGCCCACGCCTCTCCCTCGGACGTGCACGTGCACGCGGTCGACTGCGGCTCGGGAGCGCTGCTGCCGCTGGTGGCGATGCCGCACTGCGGCGCGGTGGTGACCCGTGACCAGCTCGACCGGGTGGAGCGCCTGCTGACCCGTCTCAGGGCCGAGGTGGGCCGCCGCCAGCAGCTGCTGGCCGAGGCCGGGCACGCGTCCCTGGCCGAGTACCGGCAGGCGGGCCACCGACTGCCCTGGCTGGTGCTCATGCTCGACCGCTGGGAGGGCTTCGTCGCCGCCTTCGAGGGCTACGACTACGGCCGCATGATCGAAGGGCTGCTCCAGCTGCTGCGCGAAGGCCCGGCGGTGGGCCTGCGCGCGGTGGTCACCAGCGACCGTTCCGGCCTGCTCGGGCAGATCTCGACGGTTTTCGACGACCGGCTGCTGCTGCGGTTGTCCGACCCGTCCGACTACGGCCTGGCGGGGTTCCCGCTCAAGGGCCTGCCGTCGTCCGTACCGCCGGGCCGGGCGCTCTCACTGGGCGAGCGCGGCATCGTGGAACACCACATCGCCCTGCTGGACGCGGACCCGGCGGGCCCCGCGCAGGTCGCCGCGCTGCAGTCCCTGGCCCGCGCCGCCGCGGGCCCCGGAGGCGCGGACGCGGGCCACGAGGGTCCATCGGTCGCCGGCAGGGCCGTCTGGCGCTGGGAGGGGGATCCGCCGCTGCGGGTGGACGCGCTTCCGATGCGGATCACGGCGGCCCAGACGCTCGCCCTCGACCCGGCGTTCAGCCCTCCGTCGTCGCTGTGGTCGCTGGTCGGCGCGGGCGGCGACGCCTTGGGTCCGCTCGGGATCGACCTGCTGGCCCACGGCCCCGGCGCGGTGATCGCGGGGCCGTCGCGTTCCGGCCGCTCGTCGGCGCTGCTGACGGCCGCCCGCTCGCTGATCGCCCGCGGCACCCCCGTCGTCGCCGTCGCCCCGAGGCGCAGCCCCCTGAAGGAACTGGACGGCGCCGCGGCGGTGCTCGACGGCAACGCCACCGACCTGCCGGACATCGTCGCGGACCTGCACGGCTACGTCGTGCTGGTGGACGACGCCGAGCTGATCAACGCGGACGGCCCGCTGGGTACGGCCCTTGAGGAGGTGCTCCGGTCGGGCAGGGACGGCGACCACGGGCTGCTCATCGCCGGCGTGACGGGCGACCTGGCCGTCGCCTACCGTGGGTTCGCGGCGGAGACGCGCAAGTCGCGTACGGGGCTTCTGCTGGCCGTGCAGGGCCAGGCCGACGGCGACCTGTTCTCCATCCGCCTGCCGCGCGGCGCGGCCGGAGGCCCGCCGGGACGTGGCTTCCTGGTGACGACCGGCACCTTCACCCCCGTCCAGGTGGCGCTCCCCGGCGGCCCGTAGGAGTCAGCCGTCGTCGGCGGGGAGGGTGAAGAGGCGCACGAAGAGGGGGTGGGCGCCCACGGCGGACGTGTCCGGGCCCGCGCCGGTCCAGGAGGACGACACCGTGCGGGTCCCGCCGGCCGCCTGGTGGGAGCCGGCGGCCGTGCAACTGGCGGCGCTCGTCGTGTTCCTGGTGGCGCGACCGTCGCCGGGACGCTGATCGTCTGGGTGCGCCGGCGACGGGTCACGGCCCGCGGCGAGAGGGTCGGCTGGGCGTGCTGATCACCGGCGGTGCGGTGTTCCTGCCGTGGGCGCTGTACCCGGGGCTTGGCGTTGCCGTAGCGGAACCTGGCCGATTGACCGGAATTCATGACACCTGGGCGCTCTATGCTGATTCCTGGGACTCGGGAGAGGTGAGATGCAGACCCAGAAGGACCTCTATCAAGCGCATCGGCTCATGCAGCAGCGCCTGGGGCTGGCGCTGTTGCAGGCCGAGCCCGACGTGCCCGAGACACCGATGCGGCGGCACAACGTCGCCACGTTCTGCGGCATCATCGTCGGGGTGCTGATCATGGCCGCGTTCGGCATCTGGGGGCTGCTCAGCCCCGGCAACGCGACGAAGCTCGAAGAGCCCGGCAGGCTGCTCGTAGAGGAGGAGACCGGCGCCAAATACGTCTACAGCCAGGAGCAGCAGCGGCTGCTGCCGGTCGCCAACTACGTCTCCGCCCTCCTGCTGCTGGACACCTCGAACTTCGAGGTCAGAAGCGTCTCCGCCGCCTCACTGGCCAAATATCCCCGCGGGCCCCTGGTGGGCATCGCCGGGGCGCCGGACTCGCTGCCCGAGAAGGACAAGCTGGTCAAGGGCCCCTGGTCGGTGTGCGTGACCGAGGCCCCCGACGCCTCGGGGACGCCGGTGCCGTACGTCACGCTGGTGGGCGGGACGAAGGTCGGCGGCACGCCCGTCGGCGCCGGCGCGCTGGTCGTCACCGACGGCAGTCAGTCGTGGGTCATCTGGAACGACACCCGCATGAAGGTGAACGACAGCGGCGTGCGCGCGCTCAACGCCCGGCCCAAGAAGGTGCCCCCGACCTGGGTCAACGCCATTCCTCCCGGGCCCGATTTCCTGCCCCCCAAGGTTTCGGACCTGGGCCGGAAAGTACGCGGGCCGAGCGGCGGCCGAGCCGCCATCGGCCAGGTGTACACCGTGCAGGGCGTGAGCGGGGCCGCGGCCCGGTGGTACGTCCTCCTCTCCGACGGGCTCGCGCCCGTCACCCTCACCCAGGCCACCCTGCTGCTCGAAGACCCCGCCATCAAGCGCGCCTACGGCAAGCAGGTCGCCAAGCCGCTGGAGATCGACGCCGCCACGGCGAACTCCAAGACCTCCAGCCAGAACCTCGCCGTATCGGGGTTGCCCACCACCCTGCCGAAGGTCGTGCCCTCGTCGAGCCCGCTCTGCTCGGTGTACTCCGACACGCAGAACGGCTCGGCCCGCGCCAAGGTGACCGTCGGCGGCACCATGAACATCCCGCCGCCGAGCTCGCGGGGCGACCAGGAGCACTTCGACCAGGTGCTGCTGCCGGCGGGGACGGCCGCACTGGGCGGCCTCCTGCCCGGCGACGGGCAGAAGGGGTCCGTCCAGACCTACTTCCTGCTCTCCGACCAGGGACGCAAATATCCGCTCACGTCCGGCGACCAGATCAACAAGCTGGGGTACGGCGCCGACGACGTGGCGCCGATGCCGGGCAACCTCGTGCACCTGCTGCCCGAGGGCCCGACGCTGGACCCCGAGGACGCCCGCTCGCCGTTGCAGGTGATGGCCTCTTAGGGCGCGAGCCTCAGATAATGCCGCCCATCATTCCGCCGCCCTGGGCCATGGCCTGGGTGTCGGGCGTGCCGCCGTTCGTTGGCTTCAGGCCGCCCACGCCGCCCTCCTGCTCCGGGGGCGCGTACTCCACTCCGGCCAGGGCAAAGTCGGGCTTGGGGCGCTTCTGCGTGAGCATCTGGGTCATCGTGGCGCACATGAGATTGACCATGCCGACGACGCCGACCGTCATCGTCAGCGTCTTGCCGAGCTTGGTGGCCAGCCCGCTCACGACCTCACCCAGCGCCGCCAGAATTCCGTGGATCACTCCCCTTACGGCGATCTGAACCCCGATGACAGGGATCAGCATGGTTTTCAGACGCCAGGCGGCCACGCCCGCCATCACCGTGGCCACGGCCATGAACGCTTCCGCGGCGTAGTGATAGATGGTGCTGCAGCACTCCATGCTGCCGCCCATGCCCGAAAAATGCCGCTTGGCGGTGTCCACCTGCTCCAGCAGCCCGTCCACCGAATCGCTGGCGAGGTTCTTGGCCTCGCCCGTCCACAGGTCGCCACCGGAGATTCGCTCCTTGACGTCGAGCACCCTCTGCCGGATGCCGTCGAAGTCGATCTCACCTTCCCCGGTCGAGGGGGACTGCCACTGGCCGGCGGCATCCCGCATGCCTCCGGGATTCGAGACGCAGACCCCGATCGCCAGCGCTATCCGCTTGGCCGACGGGTATTCGTAGAGGACCAGGGCGGCCGCGGTCGCCATCGAGGCCGCGGTGACGAACTGCCACCGGTCGCTCGAATATCCTGTGTAATCAAATGGCATCCGGCGCTGCCGCCCTTCCTACTCGTCCTCGCCGATCACCTGCGGCGCGATGTCGATGTCGTCGAGCCAGTCGGCCTCGTCGCCGCGCACGTAATCGGGTTTCTCCCGGTCGCGGTCCTGCTGTCCGCCACCGGCTCCCGGCATCATCGGCATGAACGGCATGCCGCCCATCCCGTTCATGCCGCCGCCACGGGCGCCGGCCCCGCCGGGCTGCACGCCGGGGCCGGCGCCGCCCGACGGCGGGGCGGTGCCCATGCCGGGCCCGGCTCCGGGCCCCAGGGACGTGGAGGGGTTCGGCACCGAAGAGTTCGGCAGCGACGGGTTCGGGACAGACGGGTTGTAGCCCGCGAGGTCGGTGCCGTTGGGGTCGAGCTGCGGGACCTCCCGGTTGAGCTGGTCCTCGATAGAGGGGACGTTGGCCTGCGGCATGTCGGTGCTGGGCATGTCGGCGCCGGGCATCTCCGGCGACGGCATGTCGGCGCCGGGCATCTCCGGTGAGGGCACCTTGGTGTCCGGCATCTCCGGCGACGGCACGTCCGCGCCGGGCAGCTCGGACGAAGGCAGGCCGCCGTCGGGCAGACCACCCCCCGGCAGACCACCGTCGGGCAGACCACCGTCGGGCAGACCACCGTCGGGCAGGCCACCGTCGGGTAGGCCACCGTCGGGCAGGCCGCCACCGCCGGGCATCTCGAACGCGGCGGGGTCTATCCCGCCGCCGGGATCGTCCCCGCCGGTCTTGATGACTCCGTCGCTGTCCTTGTCGGCCTTGCGGTAGTTCTTCTCCAACGACTCGAGGGCGCTCTCGTAGTCGGCCAGCACGCTCTTGGCCGTGTTGAGTGCGCTGACCGCGCCGTCCTTCGTCTGGTCGTGCGCGTAGTTCAGGCCTATCCCGATGACACCGAACGCGGGAGGCTCAACGCGGATGCCCCCGGTCTCCTGGGCGATCCTTCCCATGTTCGGCGCCTGCTCGCCGATGTCCTTGCCGGCCTTCTCGATGGCGCCGTGCTCCCACTTGATCTCGACGTTGCCGCCGTAGGCCCCGGCGCTGGGGATACCGTTGGAAAAGTTACCCCCTGTGTCCATGGCCGCCCTTTCTGTCTGTGGGTTCGGAGCCGTACACGACGCCCGTTACGGGGTCAGGCGATCGTGGACTGTGTGGTGCCCTCGGGGCCACCCCACACGTCGTCGTCCTCGGCGAGCCAGGTCGAGCTCTCTCTGTCCTGGCCCTGGTCGTGACCGCCCGCGCCGCCGCCCATCATGGGCATCATGGGAAATCCCATACCGCCCGCTCCCGTACGCCCCGCGCCCGCGGGGGCCGCGCCCCCGTTGCCCCCGCTCCCGCCGGGGACGCCGGTGCCCGTGCCCGTGCCGGGATTTCCGGTCGTCGTCTGGGTGCCGCCGGGTGTGGTGTTGCCGGTCGAAGGATCGTAGCCGGCCAGGTCGGTGCCACCCGGGTTCGGCGTGGTCGCGGTGGGGGCGCCGACGGAGCCGGGGTCTTGGGGGCCTCCGGGAGAGTCGACGCCGACGGGCGTGCCGGACGGGCTCGACGGGACGTTGCCCACCGAGCCGTCGTTGCCGGACAGGTCGCCCGTCCCGGGACGGCCATCGCCGGGGTAGTTCCCGCCCGGGTAGGTGCCGTCGCCGGGGTGGGTGCCGTCGCCCGGCCCTGCCACGGCCGGAACGCCCTTCACCGAGCCAGGGCCGAACGAGCTGGGGTCGTAACCGCCGACACTCCTGTGGTCGCCCCAGGGCGGGCCGCCGGGAAGGCGTGAATTGTTCTGAAAGTCCGGCATTTCTGGATTTACGACGATCGGGAGCGCCTGCTGCACCTCGCTGGGCAGCTGCTCGTAGTGCCCGGCGATCCGCTCGTTGACGGCCTTCATGTGGTCGGCCGCCCGCTCGTCACCGCGATGCGGGCCGTTGAACGGATTGAGCGCGGCGGCGTAGTCGATGTCCTGGTCGGAACGTGAGTCGCGATAGGCGGACTCGACGACGTTCGCCTGGGCCCAGTGCAGTGTCTCGCCGTATCCCTTCAGCGACCTTCCCATGGCGCCGAGCTTCGTGGCCAGCTCGCGGGCGCTGGCCGCCAGACCCTGGAGCTGCAACTGGGTCTGGTACGCCGCAGGGCCCTTGTAGTGCTCCGCCAGGTCGCCCGCTTTTGTCTTCAGGTCCGTGGCGAAGCTGTTGAGCAAGGGCTCGGCCGCCACGTAGTAGAGCCCGGCCAGCTTCACGGCTGCCGGGTCCGTGTCGTCGATGTGCCTCTTGACCTCGTCGATCGTGCTGTCCATCAAGCCGGTGCTGGCGATGGTGCTCTTCGTCCACGATGCGTCGGGCGTCGAGGTGTCCAGGCTCGCGTCATTGAGGTGGAGGCGGGTGGTGGTCGTCTCGGGCTCGGGCATGGTCGCGTCTCCTCCTCAGGCGTCCCGCTGCGTGGCGGCTTCTTCGGACGCGGACTCGGCGCGCTGCGACGTCCTGGCTATCTCCGTCAGCCCTTCGTCGAACGCCTCGTCCGCCCTGGCGACCAGCTGGGCATAGAGTCCGCCGCTGCCCGCGCCCGGCTCCCCTACCAGAGTGCTGTAGGCCATCTGCGCCGAGAACCCGTACTGCATGGCCGCGGGCCACTGACCCGTCTGGTGCTCGTTGAGCGCGCAGTATCGCTGGAGGTCGGCCAGGGAGCCGGCTCCTGTGGGCAGTTCCGGTTCGGGAGCCTCACCACCCACAGGCCCCGCGAACTCCGTCACCGGGATGCCGGACAAGTCCTTGATCTTCTTGAGGAGTTCGTTCATCTCCCCGGCGATGCGCCGCACCTCGGCACGGTCGATGTAGGGATCTTCCGTTTCGTCCTTGTCCGACGCACCGGGCCAGTCCGGATCGCGTTCGAGTGCCATGCCGCCTCCTTCAGGCGCCGATCACCGGCGACGTCGAGCGCTCCCCTGGGTGCCACATGTCGCGGTCCTCCGTCAGGTAGGTCGAGCGTTCCTGGTCCTGCGACTGCTCGCCGCCCGCCGCGCCGCCCATCGGGAAGAACGGCATGCCCATGCCCATTCCGCCGATCGCCGGGCGTGCCGACCCGGCGCCGACGGCGCCCGCCTGGGTGTACGAGCCGCCGCCGCCGATCACCGCCGGCGTGCCGGGGGGCTGCGAGCCGACGGGCTGCTGGGTCACCGGCAGGTGAGTGGTGGGGGGATTCTGCACGGGCGCGTTGGCCGACTCGGTGCTGCCGGGGTCCTTCGTGTCGCCCGGCGTGTCGGTGGTGTTGTTGTCGATCACGGCGGGCGTGGTGCCGTCGCCGGGGTTCTGCTCCGCCGGCGACTGGCCGGTCCGGTCGCCCGTGGAGCCGGTCTGGTCGCCGGGCGATGCCGGGGACTCTGCCGCCGGGTCGTCGCCCGTGCCGCTGTCCCTGCCGCTGTCCCGGTCTCCGTCCCTGCCGCCGTCCGAACCGCTGTCAGAGCCGGCGTTGCTCCCCGAGGTGCCGGTGCCGCCGTGCGAGCCGGTGCTGCCGTACGGGCCGGAGCCGTTCGAGGCGCCCGAATCCGAGCCGCCGCCGTTCCAGTAGTCACCCTGCCGGTAGGGCGTCTGGGTCTCGAGCGGCATGCGCCGGGTCTCGGGCGCTCCGGCCGGGGAGACCTCCGGCAGGTCGACACTCACGGTTCCCGGGATCTTGTTCTCGTACAGGCTGATGATGCGGCGGTTGAGCTTCTCCAGCGCCTGCCGGGCCGGGCCGTCGTCGCCCTGGTCGCCGGAGGCGTCCTTGCGCGCCTCCTCGATGGCCTGCGGCAGGTAGTCGCGCCCGTAGAGGGTGAGCGCGTCGGACATGTCCTGCATGGCCGTCGCCAGCCGGCTGCCACTGGCCTGGAGCTTGCGCAGGGCCTCCTGTGTCTTCGCGGCGCTGCCCGCCCTCCACGCGCCGTTGAGCGCGGTGCCGACCTCGGGGAGCGCGTCGGCCAGCGACCTGATGTTCTCGGCCACCCTGGCGTACGTCATGCCCCTGTCGTGGACCTCCACGGGCGAGGTGTCCTCCAGCCAGGCCAGGATCTGCTCGCGTTTCGCGGCGATGCAGACCTCCGTCGGCCTGACGGACGAATCGCGGACGGTAACGCTCCGCTCTGCCACTCAGCTCACTCTCCAGCGTCAGCCTGTGGGGGATTGGTTCTCTCGTAGACGTCGGCGCTCTCCCTGATCGCCTGGACGACCTCCTGGCAGCACTCGACGTACGCCTGGTAGAGCTGGGCGAGACCGTGCCCGCTCCCCATGTAGTAGGGGCCGTAGGTGCTCCTGTCAGGGATGAGGGTGCTCACGCTCGCCGCGAACGCGCTGGCGGCAGGCCACCTGCCGATGTGACTCTCGTCGAGGGAGAAATACCCGTTGAGAGACTCGACGGAGCCCGTCACGCCCTCCCTCGTGCCGCCCGCGCCCTGCGTGGGGGCCAGGGCGACCTCAAGGTCGTCGGCGACGGCCCGCATCTTGCCCACGTTGTAGTAGAGCTCGTCGTCAGTGTCGTCGAGCCCCGGCCATGACTCGCCCATGTGCCCCCTTCACACGATCCGGCCACCGCGTACGGTGGCCGGGCAACGAACGCGGTCCCAGGTTTCAGCCGTCGTACCAGATGGCCTTGTTACGGGCCTCAGCGGCCCGGTAGTTCTCGTTGGCGATCTGGACGGCACGCTGCAGCTCGTTCAGCTGGAGCTGCATCTGTGCCTCAGCCTGATTCCACTTCTGCTCGTGCTGCCTGAAGAACTCCTCGGCGCCACCTTCCCAGTGCCCGTCCAGCTCGGTCCTCAGCTTAATCAGGAGGTCGTCGGTGGCTTTCTCGAAGGAACCCAGGATCTTGACGAAGTCCTGCTGGGCGAGATCCATCTGCCCGAAGTTGACTTTGGTGAAGTCGAGCTCGGCGCTCATCCTCAACCCCCTACTTGACGTCGACGTTGATCAGGTTTTCGACGCGGCCGACACCGGCCTCCACGTCCTGGTCGGTGGCGCTGTAGACGACCGAGTTGACGCCCATCTTGTCGGCGATGCCCTCGAGGTCGGTCCGCACTGCCCGCATGGACGCGTCCCAGTTGGCCATGGCGACCCTGAACTTGGCCGCCGCCGGTCCCAGCCAGCCGGTGTTGAGCAGACCGTTGGCGGTCGTCTCGGTCGCCACCCGCAGACCCTCGATGTACTGTGCCGTGTCGACGACGTGGGCGGACGCCTTCGTGATCTGGCCAGGACTCGCGCCATAAAAGTCAACCACTGACACCTCCAGGTATTTCGTCTTTAGTACACATACAAGCACCAAACGCCACTCTGTTAACAGATGTCCCGATAAGAACGTGTAACAGATCTGCAACACTCACGGTCGAGCTAGAGGTCGAGCTCCCGCCGGATGCGGGACAACTCCCCCATGACGTCTTCGAAGGCACGCTCGTAGCTGCCCTCCGCCCGTCTGACGTCCTTCAGCATGGCCGCCGGGTTGTCGATCACGCGCATGGGATTGGCTTCCCTGCCGTACGTCTCGGTCATGAACTCATCGATCTGACGTTGCAGGTCGTCGATGGCGTCCTGGATGACGACCTTGATCCGCTCGGACAGCTCGCCTGAGCTCAGGCGCATGGCCTTCGGGCGGATGTCCAGCGTCCGCAGCCCGTCGTGCGCGTACTCGACGAGCACCAGACCGTCGGCGTCCTCGCCTCGGCCGACCAGCCGGCTCATCGACTTCTGCACCTGTTCCGACTTGCCGATCTGCTCATCCAGGCTGTGCAGGAGCTTGTCGATGTCGATGTTGCCGAAGTCCCCGAAATCCGTCACAGGCGTCATCCTGCCTCATATGCACCAATCACGGTATGTAGATCCGCACAAACCGTGCGCCGATCTCAGCCCGCCAGGCCGCGTACCCACGCGTAGACGTCGAGGACGCCGAGCGCCAGCGGCACCAGCGACACGATGAACAGCCAGTCCACGATGTCGCCCGCGCGGCCCCAGAAGGGCGAGAGCCGCCCGTTGGGCAACCACACGCCCATGCCGACCACGATCATCGCGGTCCACAGCAGCGCGAGCGCCATGGCCACCGCGGCCACCCCGCCGATGACCACGCCGACCTCGACCGCCACGGCGGCGATCCCGGCGAAACCCGTGAGCATCAGCCAGAGCCGCTGACCGACGCCCTGGAACACGCGCGCCCGCAGCAGCTGCGTCAGCGCCAGGCACACGGACATGGCCACGGCGATCCAGCGGCCCTCCGTGACCAGCAGCGCGTGCGCGCCCGCCCCCACCAGCGTGATCCCCACGATCATGCCGGTCGCGTAACGCCGCGCCGCACCCGTGCGCTCCAGGACGGAGGCGCTGTCGAGGTCCTGCCTGTCGCTGCGCAACTCCTCGGCGTTGGTGGGCATCGTCGGCAGCGGCACCCGGGCGATCCTGAAGGAGAGCACGGGGATCAAGGGGCTGAACGCCATCACCACGGCCGCGCAGGCCGCGGCTACCCCCGCGGCGGGCGCGCCCGTCACCATCACGACGGCCGACCCCACGGCGCCCACCATGGAGGCGATGGCCGTACCGAGGAAGCCGGCCACGCCGTCGGCGATGGCGGTGCCGGCGATCGTGGCGACCAGCGCGGTGCAGGCGAGCGCCCCGAGCAACTGGGGCGAACCGATCGCCGGCAGCCCTCCACCGGCCGAGGGGGCGAGCAGCCCGGCCAGGAACGCGTACGGCAACGCGGCATAGCCCACCAGCGCGCCGGCCCCGGAGTCGCCGACCGCCCTCGACACGGCCACCCCCACCCCCACGAGGAGCAGCGCCAGCGCGCCCGCCACGATCGCGGTGAGCAGCGGGTTCAGGCCGCCGAACGCCAGCACCGCCGCCCCCGCGGCGAGCAGGCCGCAGGCGACACCCCCGCCCAGCATGCGCGTGTGGGCGCCGTCCCACTTGCCCTTGCCCTCGCGCACGCCGGTGGCCACCACGTCGGCGACGTCGTCGAAGCGCGCGGGCGGCAACGCCACCTCGCGCGGTCGCAGGTAGAGAATCTCTCCGTCGAGCACGCCCAGCGCGCCGAGACTCTGCCCGAGATCGAACGGCGCGCCTCCGAGCCGCTGCAGCGTCCAGCCCGGACCGGCGGCGGCCTCACCGCCCAGCTCTCCCATGGCGCGCAGCAGTCCGGGAAGGACGTGCGGCAGCGGGATGTCGGCAGGCAGCGCCAGATCGGCCCGCTTGCGCGGCCCGACCACGGTGACGTGGCACAACGGAGGAAGCGGGGCGGGTATCTGGTGCAGACCGCCCTGTTGTGCGAACGGGATTTCCGCCAGAGATGTCACGGGAACCAACATATCCAGCGTAAGTTGACTCCGACCCCAACTCGGACGTTTGTCGCATCTGGTAAGAAGAGACATCCGGAGGAACCAGAAGGGCCTGTCACAAGGGTGAGCATCGTCGTTGTCCGGCGCCCGGAGCGCCGCCCGAGCCCGAAGCCTCCGCGTGGTGAGATCCTTTTGGAGCCGCCGCCGGAGATCCCCGAGGTCCAGTCGCAAGGCATGATGGCCGTGCTGACCTGGCTGCCGATGGTGGCCGGCGCCGCGGCCATGGGCCTGATGTTCACCGCCGGCGGCACCCGCGCCAACCCCATCATGTACGTCGCCAGCGGCCTGTTCGCCTTCTCCATGGTCGGCATGACCCTCGGGCAGATCGGCCGCCAGGCGGGCGAGCGCAAGAACCGCCTCAACGGCGCCCGCCGCGACTACTTCCGCTACCTCGCCCAGATCCGCAAGAAGGTGCGCAGGGCCGCCATCCAGCAGCGCGAGGCCCTCGAATGGAGCGGACCGGCCCCCGACACGCTCTGGTGGACCGCCATGGGCCCCAGGTTGTGGGAGCGCCGCCCCCGTGACGACGACTTCAGCACCGTACGCCTGGGCACCGGCATCCAGAAGCTGGCCGTCCAGCTCATCCCGCCGGACTCCAAACCGGTCGAGGACCTGGACGCGCTCACCGCCGGCGCGCTGCGCAGGTTCATCCGCACGCACTCGACGGTCTCGCAGCTGCCCGTCGCCGTGGCGCTGCACTCGTTCGCCAGGATCAAGCTCGACGGCGACCTCCCGATGGTCCGTGACCTCGTCAGGGCGATGGTGGCGCAGATGGTGGTGTTCCACTCACCGGACGACATGCGGATCATGGTGTGCGCGAGCAAGCAGTGGATGAGCCACTGGGAGTGGGTCAAGTGGCTGCCGCACGCGCTGCATCCCGACGAGACCGACGGCGCGGGCCAGGTCAGGCTCATGGCCGAGAACCTGGCCCAGCTCGACCAGTTGCTCGGCGACGAACTCAAGGAGCGGGCCAGGTTCCGGCCAGGGGCGTCGCCGGACGCGCTGCCGTACCACGTGCTCATCCTGGACGGTGGGCACGTGCCGCAGGACTCGCAGCTCGGCGCGGACGCCATCGACGGCGTCACCGTCATCGACCTGTCCGACTCGGCCGGCGTGGTCGAGGAGCGCAGCACGCTGCGGCTGCGCATCAACCAAGAGGGCTTCCACATGGTCAAGATCGACCATGCGGGCAAGGAGAGCACCAACCGGCTCGGCGACCCCGACGCGCTCGACTACCTCAGGGCCGAAGGGCTGGCCCGCCAGCTCGCCCCGCTGCGGGCCTCCACGGCCACCGGCAGCGAGGCGCAGGACGTGCTGGCCACCAACACGACGCTGACCGACCTGCTCGGCGTCGGCGACCCCACCCGGCTCGACCCCGCGCACAGCTGGCGGCCGCGCGCGGGCAGGAACCGGCTGCGCGTCCCGATCGGGCTGGGCGCGGACGGGCGGCTGGTCGAGCTGGACATCAAGGAGTCGGCACAGGGCGGCATGGGGCCGCACGGCCTGGTCATCGGCGCGACCGGCTCCGGCAAGTCGGAGCTGCTGCGCACGCTGGTGCTGGGCCTGGCCGTCACGCACTCCTCGGAGATCCTCAACTTCGTGCTCGTCGACTTCAAGGGCGGCGCGACCTTCCTCGGCCTCGACAGCCTCTCGCACGTGTCCGCGGTCATCACCAACCTGGAGGACGAGCTGCCGCTCGTCGACCGCATGCACGACGCACTCCACGGCGAGATGGTCCGCAGGCAGGAGCTGCTGCGCGCGGCCGGCAACTACGCCTCCCTGCGCGACTACGAACGCGCCCGCGAGCAGGGCGCAAACCTGCAGCCGATGCCCACGCTGTTCGTGGTCCTCGACGAGTTCAGCGAGCTGCTGACGGCCAAGCCCGAGTTCATCGACCTGTTCGTGATGATCGGCCGGCTGGGCCGGTCGCTGGGCGTGCACCTGCTGCTGGCCTCGCAGCGACTGGAGGAGGGGCGGCTGCGCGGGCTCGACACGCACCTGTCGTACCGGATCGGCCTGCGGACGTTCTCCGCCATGGAGAGCCGCGTGGTGCTGGGCGTCGCCGACGCCTACGAGCTGCCGTCGGCGCCGGGCAACGCCTACCTGAAGTTCGACACGACCGGGATGACGCGGTTCAAGGCCGCGTACGTGTCCGGCCCGTACCAGGCCGACCGCCGGCAGGTGGCCTCGCCCGACGGCTCGGTCCCTATCAGGGAGGTCGTCGAGTACAGCACCGAGTTCGTGCCCGTCCCCCTCGTCGACGAGCCGGAGGATGCCGAACCCGCCCCTGAGGAGGACAACTCCTCGCAGGAGACCCTGCTCGACATCGTCGTCGAACGCCTGGCCGGGCACGGGCCCCCCGCGCACCGCATCTGGCTTCCGCCGCTGGAGGAGCCGCCCACGCTGGCCCACCTGCTACCGCCGCTGTCGATCAGTCCCGAGCTGGGGCTGACGACGCCCGGCTGGCCGGGCCGTGGCCGGTTGCAGGCCGTGGCGGGTGTCATCGACCGGCCGTTCGAGCAGCGGCGGGACCCGTACTGGCTGGATCTGTCCGGCGCTGCGGGACACGTGGGCGTGGCCGGCGGGCCGCAGAGTGGCAAAAGCACGGCGCTGCGCACGCTCATCGCCAGCATGGCCCTCACGCACACGCCCGCCGAGGTGCAGTTCTACTGCCTCGACTTCGGCGGCGGCGCGCTGGCCTCGCTGGAGGGGCTGCCGCACGTCGGCGGCGTGGCCAGCAGGCTCGACGGCGAGCGGGTACGCCGTACGGTGGCCGAGATCGCGTCGGTGCTGCAGCAGCGGGAGCGGGAGTTCACCGAGAAGGGCATCGACTCGATGGCGACCTACCGCAGGCGCCTGGCCGAGGGCTCCGTGCAGCCCGACGGCTGGGGCGACATCTTCCTCGTGGTGGACGGCTGGCTGACGATCAGGCAGGACTTCGAGGCGCTCGAGCCGATGATCACCGACCTGGCGGCGCGCGGGCTCGGCTACGGCATCCACGTGATCGCCGCGACCAACAAGTGGTCGGAGTTCCGGCCCGGCATCCGTGACCTGTTCGGCACCCGGCTCGAACTGAAGCTCGGCGACGCGTACGAGTCCGAGATCAACAGGAAGAAGTCGCTGGCCGTCCCGGAGGGCGTGCCAGGGCGCGGGTTGACCAGGGACGGGCTGCACTTCCTCGGCGCGCTGCCGCGGATCGACGGCGTGCAGGACCCCGAGGACCTGTCCGCCGGGGTGGACGCCCTGGTGCGCGCGGTCAGGGAGTCCTGGCGCGGCCGGCCCGCGAAGCGGGTCAGGCTGCTGCCCTCGATGTTGCCCGCCGCCTCGCTGCCCGGGGTCGAGGAGACCGGCAAGAACCGCATCGCCATCGGCGTGGACGAGGCGACGCTCTCCCCCGTGCTGCTCGACTTCGAGGCCGACCCGCACTTCGTCGTCGTGGGCGACACCGAGAGCGGCAAGTCGAACCTGCTGAAGGTGATCGCCGAGAACGTCGTGGCCAGGAACACCCCGAGCGAGGCCATGCTGATCGTCATCGACTACCGGCGGTCGCTGCTCGACACCGCCGTCAGCGAGAACCGCATCGGCTACGCCGCCTCCGCCTCGGCAGCGAAGGAGCTCATCGACGACGCGCGCAACGCGCTGCTCAAGCGGCTGCCGCCGGCGAACCTGACGCCCG
This sequence comes from Nonomuraea longispora, assembly GCF_004348345.1. Classification (GTDB taxonomy): domain Bacteria; phylum Actinomycetota; class Actinomycetes; order Streptosporangiales; family Streptosporangiaceae; genus Nonomuraea; species Nonomuraea longispora. The sequence goes on along the minus strand of NZ_SMJZ01000141.1, from coordinate 2,811 downwards.
ACCAGCTGCGGGCGCGCGACTGGTGGAAGGGCTCCGACCTCTACATCGTGGTCGACGACTACGAGCTGGTGGCCACGTCGAGCAACCCGCTGGCGCCGCTGGCCGAGCTGCTGCCGCAGGCCCGCGACATCGGCCTGCACCTGATCCTCGCGCGGGCGATGGGCGGCCTCGGCCGGGCGATGTTCGACCCCATGATCCAGCGGGTCAAGGACCTGGCGAGCCCCGCGGTGGTGCTCTCCGGTAGCAAGGACGAGGGTTTCCTGTTCGGCAACGTCCGGGCGCAGCCGCAGCCACCCGGACGTGGCTTCTTCGTGGACAGACGGCTGGGCGCGCGGCTGACGCAGACAGCGATCTGGCCACCGGCGGAGGACTGACATGGCTGGACTTGACATCCATTTCGACGCGCTCGACGACTGCCGCACGTCGGCCAGGACGGTCGCCGGCAAGTTCCTCGACCTGGCCGAAGCCTACCCCCATGATCGACCCGACTCGACGATCTTCGGCCGGCTGAGCGACTCGTCGGCGCTGGCGGACGCCGTGCGCGACGTGGAGCTGGCGGCCGACAGCGAGTTCGGCAAGGCCAAGAGCTTGGTGAGCGGCGTCGAACGAGCGCTCGACCTGGTGCAGGACAACGTACGGAGAGCGAACAACCCCGGATGAGTGCCCCCGAAGGAATCCGCAGCCTGCCCAACGGTAACCAGCTGGCGAACATGGCCGACAAGGTGAACGGCGACCCGGAGTCCATCCGCGGCATCGCCCGGCGCTGGCGCTCGGCCGCCGGCAAGGTGCTCGGCAACACGGGTTCGCTCGGGGCCGCCGTGGCCACGGTCGACCTGGCCTGGGAAGGCGGCTCGGCGGACGCGTTCGTGACGTACATGCGCGACTACGGCAAAGCGGGACAGGACCTGAATGACGCGCTGATCGACTGCGCGTCGTCACTGGACAGCGCCGCCAACGCGCTGGAGTCGTCCAAGCGCAGGGTGAACGGCATCTGCGACCGGCTGCTGACGCGCGCGAACACGTACCGGGACAACCACCCGGACGCCGAGCAGGCGGACCTCGACCGGGAGATCGGCGCCATGGTCACCGAGGCGATCGAGGAGGCGCGCACGCCGGTGCGCGAGGCCAAGGAGGCGGTCACCGGGGCGAAGGACGACATCGCCAGGTACCTGAGCGAGCGCACCAACACGTTCGCGAAGATTCATCCGGCCGGGGAGCAGGAGTTCACGCCCGGGCCGGGGCACAAGCTCGACTGGCAGCGCACCGAGAGCTACACGGCGCAGAGCGCCACCGGCGGGACCGGCGGCAGCCCCATGACGCCCGGCGGGTACGGCCCCAGCGGCCTGCCTCCGGCGGGCGGCGGCCCGGCGCCCACGGGCCGGGTCAAGGAGTGGATCGAGCAGGCCATCGAGATCCTGCGCGAGCACGGCTATCCGGTCGACAAGATGAACCCCAACGACATCTGGATGATCATCCAGCACGAGTCGGGCGGCAACCCGCACGCGATCAACCTGTGGGACTCCAACGCCTCCGCGGGCCATCCGTCGAAGGGCCTGATGCAGACCATCGACCCGACCTTCAACGCCCACTCGCTGGCCGGGCACAAGGACATCTACAACCCGGTGGACAACATCATCGCGGGCGTGCGCTACGCGATCGACCGCTACGGCTCGGTGTCCGCGGTGCCCGGCGTCGTCGGGATGAAGACCGGCGAGGGTTACCGCGGCTACTGAACTCCGGCCGCCCGCACGCGCGGGCGGCCGGGTGATCGTCCGCTAGCCGCAGTTGGCCCAGTCGGCGCTGGTGCTGCCGTGGGAGGTGCTGCCGGAGTAGCGCACGCACTTGCCCTTGGCGGACAGCTTGACCGGGCCCGCGTAGTACTCGAAGTTGCCCGAGTCGGTCTTGCTGCTGCCGCCCTTGACCTCCAGCGTGGCGCTGACCTTCGTGGACTTGCCGACGTCGGCGCCGGACTTGAGGGTGACCACGCAGTTCTGCCCGGCGCTGTTGCTCCACAGCTGGTACGTCGTGCCGCCCTCGAACGAGCTGCTGCGCTGCACTGCGTACCCGCTGCCGCACACCTGGGTGGCGGTGTAAGGGTTCTTCTTCGCCACCGGCTTGGCGCTCGACTTCGTGGGCTTCGGCTTCTCCGGAGCCTTCGTCGTCTTGGTCGGCTCCGGTTCCGGCGTGGGCTCGGCCGGGGGCTCCTGGGTCGGCGTCTTGCTGGGGGTCGGCGTCTTACTGGGGGTCTGCGACGTGCTGGGGGTCGGCGTCTTGCTGGGAGTTGGCCGGACGGTCTTGGTCACCGTCGCTTTGGGCTTCGGCGTCTTGCTGGTCGTGGTGGCCGTCGGGGCGGCGGTCGTGACCGTGGGGACGGGCACCGGCTGCGTGGTGACCTGCGGCGGCGTCGGCACGCTCGTGAGCACCGGGACCTCCGTCGGCGCCGCCGTCGTGGCGTCGGTCGGGAGGGTCATCGGGCCCACGCCGTTCTCATCGGGGCTCGGCGTCGAGGTGGCCCAGGGCGCGGTCACCTCGGCCCGCGGCTGGGTGGGCACGACGGACGCGGACCCCGCGGAGGAGGAGACCTCGCCCGGCGCCGGCTCGTCGCTCGCCGCGGCGATCGGTGAGAACGACACGTTGGCGGAGTACTGGCTCGCGCCCCACAGGCCGAGGCCCGACAGCAGCACGACGGCGGTCACACTGGCCACCAGGCCGATGGGGAACGGCTTGCGCTGCTGGTCGCCGCCCTGACGGGGCCCGGTGGGCGGCTGCCAGTTCTGCTGCTGGTCCTGCGCCGGGGGCTGGTGGCCAGGG
>NZ_SMJZ01000140.1 GCF_004348345.1 Nonomuraea longispora | reverse complement strand
CGTGAATCTCCATCGAGATCATGATGGGGTCGTGCCAGATGGAGTTGACCGCGTGCCCGGTGACCGGGATGGGCAGCAACCCGAACAGCGCGACGATCACCCGGAGCTCGGCCGGAACCCTCTCGCCGAACCGCACCGCCATCAGCCCGATGCCCGCCGCCGCCAGCGCGCACGCCGCGCTGAACAGCAGCCCCTGACCGGTGCCGACACTTCCGACATAGTCGGCGATCATCCCGAATGTCGGCACGACGCCGGGGTTGAGCTCGGCAGTCTGGAACACGATCGTGAGCAGCGCGCAGATCGCCCACGCCCAGGCCGCCATCACGGCCAGGGGCCGGACGCGGACCATCACCGGCTCGGTGTACTCGGGCCGGTCGAACCCGAGCAGCTTGGCCACCAGGCTGAGTCCCACCACGGCGACGGCGGACACGTCGAGCAGCGCTCGGACGACGGGCAGCCCGACCGACACCAGCGTGCCCGGCATGGGGATGCCGGGCACGGTCTCCTGCTCGGCGAACGAACTGGCGGCCACGGCGGCCACGATGGCGCACACGGCGAACGCGCCGGCCACGAGCCGCCCGCCTACACGCCGCTCGAGGAGCGGGGGAGCGGGGGGAACGGTGACGGTCACGCCTTCGTCTCCTCGGCCGCGGAGCCGTTGGTGGTGCCGTTGGTGGTGCCGGGCGCGGCGGTCGTGGCGGTCACCTGGGCCGGTTTGGCGCGGCGGAGGGCCAAGGCGGTGCCCGTGGCGAGGATCAGCAGCGCTCCCACGATCCACACGACGGCCATGCCGGCCCCGCCATTGGCCGCGGCCTCGGCGGCGTTGGGATTGGCCGCGGCCTCGGCGGCGTTGGGATTGGCCGCGGCCTCGGGGTCGGTCGCTTGTGCGGTCGCTTGTGCGGTGGCGCGGGCGTCGGTTCCCTGGGCGGGAGCGTTGTCGCCGCCCGTCTTCGGGTCGGCGACCCCGGTGGCGTCGGCGGCCAGCTTGAAGCCGATCTTTCCGGTGACCGGGTGCCCGTCGGCCGACAGGATGCGGTAGCCCACGACGTACGAGCCGCCCGCCGCCAGCGGCTTGACCTTGACCGACACCTTCTCCGCGGCGATCTCGGCGGTTCCGTCGGCCCAGGCCGACCCGTCGGCGCCCGTCACTTCCACCTGCGCGTATCCCTGGCGTACCGGCTGGTCGAACACCAGGGTCACGCGCGCGGGTGAGGCCGTCAGCGTGGCTCCGTCCTTGGGGTCGCTGCCGATCAGCACGTTGTGCGCCTCGGCGGGGGAGAGAGCGATCCCTGCCGCCGCGAAGGCGAGCAGCAGGACCGTGAGTAGCCGCCTCACAGGGGATACCTTCCATCGTCGCGTCTCGAACCTGTATATGGTCCCATCCATGACGGACCTGTTCGGCGGCGCGGCTCCTTACTACGCCAAGTACCGGGCCGGTCACGGCGACCCGGCGATCGAGCACCTGGCGATGACGTTCGGCGACGACGGCACGGTGCTGGATCTCGGCTGCGGTCCCGGCACGGTGGCGATCCCGCTCGCGCGGCGCGTGCGCGACGTCCTGGCCGTCGATCCCGACGCGGAGATGCTCGCGGAGGGCCGGCGGCTGGCGGCGCGGGCGGGCAACATCCGCTGGCTGAGCGGCGATTCCACGCGGTTGGGAGAGTTGCCCGCGTTCGACCATGTCGTCATGGGCAGGTCGTTCCACTGGATGGACCGCCGGGCGGTGCTGCTGGAGCTGGACGAGCTGCTGCCCGCGCACGGTGTCGTGGCGCTGGTCGGCCCGTCGCGGGCAGGCGAGGAGCTGCCCTGGGAGCCGGCCATGAGGCGGGTTCGCGACGCGTTCGGCGTCAACACCTTCACGGCCACCAGCTCCTACCAGGCCACGGGGGAGCACCACGACGACGTGCTCGCCGCCTCGCCGTTCAGCGAGCTCGACGCCACCTTGTACGAGTATCGCCAGGTCTACGACGTGGAGGCGGTGATCGGCCTGCAGTTGTCCTACTCCTACACCGCTCCGGCGAGGCTGGGCGAGCGGGTGGGGGCCTTCACCGAGGCGGCCAGGCGCGCCCTGCTCGCGCACAATCCTCTGGGCACGTGGGAGCAGGTGACGGTGACCGAGGTCTTGATCGCCAGGCGGCCGCGTGGTTAGGCGCGCTCCGGTTCGGCCCAGATGCCCATGAGCCGCCAGATCCGCCGCGTCAGCGGGTTGATCAGGCCGATCTCGGCGCACAGGTCCCGCGTCTTGCCGATGGAGTCGCGGATCTCCTGCTTGGCGGCGGGGTTGCGCACGTAGACCTCCGACACGACGCTGACGGGGATCTTGAAGTGCCTGATGAGCGCGCCGGGGGGCGCCAACATGATGCGGGCCATGAGGCCGAGGACGACGGGGGAGGCGATGCCGAGCAGGAGCCGCCGGTACGCCGGCATCCGCGGCACCCGGTTGCGCAGGAAGTGCCGGGCGAAGGAGATGTGCCTGGCCTCCTCCGCGATGTGGATCCGCATGATCGTCTCTTCCAGCGGGTGGTGTGGCCGGTCGTCCTTGAGCACCTTGCGCTGCACGTGGTCGATCGGGTCCTCGCCGCCCAGCACGAACACGAAGAACAGCTCGGTCGAGATGAGCGGGATTAAGGGCGCTGTCTGCGCGATCGCCGACAGCGGGCGGGGCATGCCGCGGATAGGGAGCTTCGTGCGGTTCACGAACTCCTGGAACATCATCCCGTGATGTCCCTCTTCGATGGTCTCGTGGTAGACGTACCGGAACTCAGGCGCACCGTTCGGCAGCCGGTAGGCGTAGTTGAGCAGCCCGCGCTTGAGCAGGTTCTCGAACTGCAGGCCGATCTTCATGGCGGTGGCCACCCGCCACAGCCCGATCGCGGCCCGGGTCTCCGGGGGCCGGCTGCGGTACCAGGGATGGCCGCCCAGTTTGTCGACCCCCGGCAGCTCCCAGCGCGGGTCGGCCGGGTCGACGAGGAACTCGGGGTCGTCCCACGGGATGTCCCGGTACGGCTCCCAGTGTTTGTCGACCGACGCCTTCGAGAGGCGTTCGATGACCGTTTCGTACGCCTTCCTGCTCGCGACCTGCTCGTCGTGTTCCCTGGCGGCGGTAGAGCTCGGTGCCTGTGTCATCGCGTGCACTCCTCTCCTCGCCCGGTATTGTACGGAGCATCCAATAAGCCGGAAAGGTGAGGCTCGCAGGTTTCGTCACAGCTTCTCCGGAGCGACTCCGATCTCGTTGGCGGCGGCCGTGCGGATGAGCGCGCCGGCCCGGCGCCGCGACAGGGCTCTGGGGTGGACGTGCATCTGCACGGCGAGCCCGTCGACCAGCGCCAGGATCCGCCACGTCGCTCCCTCGGGGTCGGCGCACGTGAACTCGCCGGCCGCGACGCCGGCCTCGATGATCTGGCGAAGGAGGAGGCGGCCCTGGGCGTCGATGCGCCGCGAGATGTCCTCCAGCTCCGAGCTGCGCATCGCCTCGGACCACGCGTCGATCCACAACCTCCACCCCTCGGTGGGGACCGCGGGGGAGCAGAGCCGCAGGAGGGTGCGCAGCCGTTCGAGCGGCGTGCCCGCGGAGCCCTCGATGTCGCTCAGCGCGTCGAGGTGCAGGCGGGCCGCGTAGGTGAAGGCCTGCGCGAACAGCTGGTCCTTGGTTTCGAAGTGGTAGAAGAGCAGCGCCTGGCTGACGCCCGCGGCCCTGGCGATGTCGATGGTCCTGGTATGCCCGAACCCCTGCTCGGCGATCACCTCGCAGGCCGTCTTCAGGAGATCCTCACGCCGTAATCGGCTGAAACCTGATGTCACAGCGGGTAACTCTGATTTCTGTTCACAAGGCTTATGTGGGACAAGAGGGACGCCGTACGTTCGGCAATCTCGTAGTGATCATGGTACTGGCGGCTCTCCGGACGTTCTCGGCAGGGGGTCGAAAAGCATTACTACCCACCTTTACTCGGTCCTTACCGGAATCCGTAGGACGAATCGGGCACCGGCGTCGGAGTCCTCGATCCTGAGCGTGCCTCCATGCGTACGCGCGATCTCCCGGGCAATGGGCAGGCCGAGCCCGGTCCCGCCGGCGTCACGGCTGCGCGAGGCGTCCAGCCTGGTGAAGCGACTGAAGACCATCTCGCGGTGCTCGGGCGCGATGCCCGCCCCGTCGTCGAGCACCTCCAGCACGGCCTCGCCGTTGCGCCGCACGATCACGGCGATCGTACGTTCCGCGTGCCGCTCGGCGTTGTCCAGCAGGTTGCTCAGCAGGCGGGCCAGCCTCAGCCGGTCGCCCGTCACGACCACGCCCGGCTGCACCGAGACGCGAACCTCCTTCGTGCACGGCCTGGCGACCTCTGCGGTGACGAGTTCGCCCAGGTCGACGGGGCCGAGCCGGGCGGGGGCGCCCGCGTCCAGCTTGGCCAGCGTCAGCAGGTCGGTGACGATGTTCTGCAGCCGGTCGAGGCTGCCGAGCAGCTTGCCGCCGACCTTCTGCCAGTCGGTCTCTCCGGGGGTGAGCAGAGCCTCCTCGACCTCGGTGCGCATGGCCGTGATCGGGCTGCGCAGGTCGTGGGAGGCGTCGGAGGAGAACCTGCGCTGCTGCTCCATCGCCTCCTCCAACTGCGCGAGCGTACGGTTCGCGGTCTCCGCCAGCGCCCTGATCTCGTCGGCGTTCTCCGGCACGGGCACGCGCATCCCTCCGCCGCCGGCGGTGATCTCGGCCAGCCTGCCGGTGATGCGGTTGACGGGCGCGAGCGTCTTGGCGACCACGTGCGAGACGCCGTACCACGTCAGTACGACCAGCGCCGCGGAGGCGAGGACGAGGAAGGCGATCACGCCGGGGGCGGCGTACCAGGGCGGCCGGGGGCGGAAGGCGTAGACGAGCCAGTCGCCGTCCTGCTGGTACACGCGGAAGATCGACGTGATGTGGCAGCCGTCGGACAGGCCCGGGAGGTCGCAGGCGTGGGCGACGTGGTCGGTGGCGCCGGGGGGAGGCGCCGCGGTGGTCAGCCGAGGGCTGCCCGCCAGGTCGGACGTGGCGGTGACCACCTGCCCGCGCGGGTCGACGACCTGGACGCCCCATACGTCGAGGGAGTCGAGGAGCGGCAGCTCGGACTCCTTGACGAGGTGGGCCACCGTGAGGGTCGTGCCGACCGCGTCCTGGGTGTGGATGTCGACGGTCGTGGTGTAGATCATCCACAGCAGCGCCGAACTGGTCGTCAGGCAGAGCAGGGCCATGGCGATGCTGGCGAACAGTGCCAGCCGCGCGCGAATGGAACGCCCCAGCCGTGCGATCACACCCATCCCCCCGGTAGTCAGGTGATCACAGCATGCAGCTCGTACTCCAATTTACGGAGATTCCGACTTTAATTCGAGTTTCGGACGTCCAGAGCATTGCTCTGTACTGGCTCCGGGCGCGCTGGCTAGAGTAAGTGAACACTGATGCCAAGGAGTCGATGTGAACCTCGCTGACTACCGGCATGCCGCCAGGGCGTGGCTGCGGGACAACGCCCCTTCGGACGACTCTCAGGAAACGGACCCGATAACGCGGGCCAAGGACTTCATGGCCAGGCTCTACGACGCCGGCTACTCCGGCATCACCTGGCCGGAGCGGTGGGGCGGCCAGGGGCTGACCCAGGCGGAGGAACGCGCGTTCGCCGAGGAGGCACGCGGCTACGCCCTCCCCACCTACATCTTCGCGATCGGCCTCGGCATGACCGGCCCGACCCTGGTCGACCGGGGCACCGACGCCCAGCGCGAACGCTTCGTCCGGCCCCTGCTGCGCGGCGAGGAGATCTGGTGCCAGCTCTTCTCCGAGCCGGGCGCCGGCAGCGACGTCGCCAGCCTGCAGACCAGGGCGGTGCGCGACGAGGCCCGCGGCGACCAGTGGATCGTCGACGGGCAGAAGGTCTGGACCTCGGTCGCCCACCACGCCGACTGGGGCCTGCTGCTGGCCCGCACCGACGTCGACGTGCCCAAGCACAAGGGCCTGACGATGTTCGTCGTCGACATGCACCACCCCGGCGTGACGGTCAGGCCGCTGAAGGACATGTCGGGCAGGGCCAACTTCAACGAGGTCTTCTTCGACGACGTGACGATCCCCGACGAGCACCGTGTCGGGGAGGTCAACGACGGCTGGAGCGTGGCCGTCACGACGCTGCTGCACGAGCGGCTGTCCATCTCGGCGGGCGTCGGCATGGGCGGGCAGCGCGACCACCCCGCCTCGGTCGAGGCGCTGCGCCAGGCCGTCGACACCGGCGACCCGCTGGTCCGCGACCAGCTCGTGGAGCTGCACATCCGCACCCGCGCGCTGGCGCTGTTCAACCAGCGGCTGGCCCAGGAGACCAGGGCAGGCATCTTCCCCGGCGCGCGGGGCAGCGCGGCCAAACTGCTGCTCGCCGAGCTGACGATGTTCCAGGCCGACCTCGCCACGCAACTCGTCGGCCCCGAGGCGGCGCTGGCCGGCCATCCGCTGGCACAGGCGATCTCGATGGCCCCCGGCATGGCGCTGGGCGGCGGCACGAACGAGATCATGCGCAACATCGTCGGCGACCGCGTGCTCGGCCTGCCGCCCGAGCCCCGCGTGGACAAGACCGTGCCGTTCAAGGATCTGAAGGTGGGGACCCAGGCGTGAAGCTCGTACTCAGCGAGGAGCAGCAGGAACTGCGCGGGGCCGTACGCGCCTTCCTGCGCGCCGCCTCCCCGCTCCCCAAGGTCCGCGAGGGCTTCGACCCTCAGGTGTACGCCCGGCTCAACGGCGAGCTGGGCCTGTCCGGGCTGATCGTCCCCGAGGAGTACGCCGGCGCGGGCGCGGACATGACCGAGCTGACCGTCGTACTGGAGGAAACGGGCGCCGCCCTGCTGCCGGGGCCCTTCCTGACCACGGCCTTCGCCACCGTCGCCCTGACCCGGGTGCGCGACAAGGAACTGCTGACCGGCATCGCCGAAGGCCGCGTCCTGGCAGCGCTCGGCGGCCCGCTCACCGGCCCGCTCACCGGCCCGCTCACCGGCCCGGGCGGCGCGGCGGGCCTCACCTGCGACGGATCGGCGGTGCGCGGCACGCTGGCGCAGGTGCTCAGCGGCATGGAGGCCGGCGTGCTGGTGGCCCCCGCGCGAAGCGGCGACGGCGCGGTCCTCGTCGCCGTCGACCTGACCGGGCCGGGCGTGAGCAGGACAGCGCTGGAGACCCTCGACCCCACGCGCGGCCAGGCCCGTGTGGAACTGAACGGAGCGCCGGCGCGGGTGCTCGGGCCGCGCCCCGACATCGGCGACCTCCTGTGCGTGGCGCTGGCAGCCGAGCAGCTGGGTGTGATGCGGGCCGCGCTCGACGCCATCGTCGCCTACGCCAAGGTCCGCGTCGCCTTCGGCCGTTACATCGGCTCCTACCAGGGGGTCAAGCACAAGCTCGCCGACATGCACGCCAAGCTCGAACAGGCCGAGTCCATCGTGCGATACGCCGCGTGGTCCGCCGACGAGTCGCCGGACGACCTGCCGGAGGCCGCCGCCCTGGCCCAGGCGTACGTCGGCCGCGCCTGCTTCGAGGTGGCCCGCGACCACCTGCTGCTGCACGGCGGCATCGGCTACACCTGGGAGCACGACGCCCACCTGTTCTACAAGCGGGCCAAGGCGGACGAAGTGCTGATGGGCCCCCCGCGCGTCCACCGTGCCCGCCTCGCCACCCTGCTGGAGTTGTGATGGACGTCAGCGCGCTGCCCGGCTTCTACGCCATCGCCGCCGCCGAACCCGGCCGCCCGGCGCTGATCGACGCCGACGGCACCCGCACCTCGTACGGCGAGCTGCTCGCCCTGGTCAACCAGGTCTCCCACGGGCTGCGGGCGCGCGGCCTCCGCACCGGCGACGTGGTCGCGGGCGTGCTGCCCAACGGCATCGACCAGGTCACCATGGTCATGGCCACGTGGCAGATCGGGCTCTACTACGTGCCGATCAACTGGCATCTGACGGCGTCCGAGGTGGCGTACATCCTGGATGACTGCGACGCCAAGGTGGTCGTCACCGATCCCGGCCACGCGGTGCCCGGCGGGGAGATCGGCACGGCCGGGCTGGCCGAAGGGCAGCCCACCGGCGCGCCCGCGGAGCGGACCGCCGGGGCGCTGATGTGGTACACGTCCGGCACCACCGGCGTCCCCAAGGGCGTGCAGCGGCCGCTGCCCGGCGCCGCGCCCGAGGACGTCGTACCGCTCCTCGTGTGGTTCCTCGGCGAGGTCGTCGACCTCGCCCCAGGTGAGGAGACCCATCTGGTCACCTCGCCGATGTACCACTCCGCGCCGTGCGCGCACACGCAGTTCGCGCTGCACCTCGGGCACACCGTGGTGATCGCGCCCAAGTTCGACCCCGAGGCCATCCTGCAGCTCATCGAGCGGCACCGCGTCTCCAACGCGATGATGGTGCCCACCATGTTCCACCGCATGCTGCGCCTGCCCGAGGAGATCAGGCGCCGTTACGACGTGTCGAGCCTGCGCCAGGTCGTGCACACCGCCGCCGCCTGCCCCGTCACGGTCAAGCAGCAGATCATGGACTGGTGGGGGCCGGTGCTCTACGAGTACTACGGTTCCACCGAGTCGACGATCGCGTTCTCCGTCAAACCGCACGACTGGCTGGCCAGGCCCGGAACCGTGGGGAGGCCCGCGCCCATGTTCGAAGCCAAGATCTTCGACGACAAGGGCGTGGAGCTGCCGCCGGGCGAGCCGGGCCTGGTCCACGTCAAGTCCGCCATGGGCTCGTTCGAGTACCGCAAGGACCCGGCGAAGACGGCCGCCAGCATGCTGGGCGACTGGTACGCGCCCGGTGACATCGGGTTCATGGACGACGACGGCTACCTGTTCCTGTGCGACCGGCGTACCGACCTGATCGTCTCCGGCGGGGTGAACATCTACCCGGCCGAGATCGAGGCCGCGCTGCTCGACCATCCGGCGGTGGCCGACGTGGCCGTCATCGGGGTGCCCGACGAGGAGTGGGGCCACACCGTGGTGGCCCTCGTCCAGCCGGGCGACGGGGTCACACCGGGCTCCGCGCTCACCGCCGAGCTGCTGGCGCACTGCGGGCCTCGCATCGCCAGGTTCAAGCATCCGCGGGTGGTCGAATACCGCTCCGAGCTGCCGCGCACCCCCACGGGCAAACTGTCGCGGTCGAAGGTGCGCGAGTCCTATCTCGCCGCGGCCGGGAACACCAGCTCCTCCGAGTAACGCCCGTCGCCCAGGTAGAAGGTCGCCGACATCGTCCGGTCCGCGGTGTCGAAGACCGTGCTCCACAGGGTGCGGAACGGCACGGTGGGATCCTCGGCCTGCCGGACGGCCCGCAGGCTGTCGCGCAGGTCCCGCGGTGACAGGGTGGCGCCCTTGCTGCGCTCGTACAACGTGCGCAGCCGCCCGTACGTGCCGAAGCTGGCCTCGGTGTCGGAGGGCAGGTTCATCGGGTCCGGGTTACGGTGCAGGAGGTGGTTGGTGACGCAGAGCGGCCCGTCGCCGAACTCGACGATGTGCTCGCTGCCGTCCCTGCCGCGCTCCCACACGAACGCCTGCCCGTGCGCGTCGGCCACCAGGTAGTGCAGGGGCGTGCCGTGGTCGTACTGCTTGGCCAGCAGCAGCGCCTGCTTGGCCTGGTCGGCGTTCTCGCACGTGTCGAGCAGGAATCTGGGCAGGTGCAGGCTGCTCAGCCCGACCTGCGGCGTGACGTGCTCGGGCGGCTCGGCGGTCTCGAAGTCGGCGATCAGCAGCACGACCGCGAGCCCGGCCGCGTTGATGCCGTCCATGCAGCCGTCGAGGGCCGACATGGTGATGACGGTCGAGGACAACCCTTCGTCGGGGACCGTGGTGATCACGTACGGGCGAGAGGCCATGGGCAGCTCGCCGGGCGCCGGCGGCGAGCCCGTGATCTCGCTGGCGGTGGTGCGGAAGAAGTCGTAGTTGCGGCCGACCCGGCCGTGGCCGTCGGCGGACCCCTGGGGCGGCACCCACAGGGCCGAGCAGCCGGAACCCGCGGGCACGACGTCGAGGCCGTCGACGGCCAGCTCGTCCTGGTCGGGGTCGAGTCCGAGGGCCGCCGCCGCGCCGTCCATGCGGGCGTTGTGCTGCGGCCAGTGCCGCTCGAACCAGATCCTGCGGGCCCGGTTGACCTCGGGCCCGGCCGGCACGGGAGACCAGCCGAGCCTGCGGGCCTCCTCGGTCAGTGCTCTGCCGATCTCGAACTGGCTGCCCGTGAGGGTGAGGTGGCGGACGAGCTGGAAGTCGCGGGGGCCGCCGGCGACCTGCGTCAGATTCTTCATGACGGCAGCCTCGCCGTACCCGCTGACCGTGGCCTTACCGCCCGCTGACGGCCCGCCGGCAGCGTTCGGACAGCCGCAGCACGTGTTCGCTGCTCGGCGGGGCGTGGCGCCGACCCGGCGGCGCAGCCGGGACGGCAGCACCTGCTCCAGCTTGGCCAGGGCACGCACCGAGCTCTCCTCGATGCCCTCCACGCCGCCGCCCGCCGCCCTGCCGAGTCCCACCGCGACCGCCACGGCCTCCTCGTCGTCGAGCAGCAGCCGCGGCAGCGCGGCCCCGGCGCCCAGCCGGTAGCCGCCCGCCAGGATCGCTTCCGCGAGAGTTCTCACTAGCCGCCGAACAGCGTCTGCGCCTGCTGGATGACGACCAGCACGGTAAGCGTCCCGAAGAAGGCGACCGACCAGATCAGCGCCCCCAGCCGGTAGGAGCGCACCTTGATGGCGTCGGGCAGCGACCGCCGGTTGAGCACGATCAGCAGGATCGAGTACACGAACATCATCACGGCGGCGAAGCAGGCCGAGAACACCAGCAGGAGGAGCGGCTGGTCGAAGCCCAGCAGCAGGATGCCGATGCCGATCAGCGCGATCGCCCAGACGGTGACGAAATAGATCTTGTTTTCGGACGCGGACGACTTGCCCAGGTAGACGGTCTTGATCGTGTCAGCCGCCAGCCGCGAGGTGTAGTCGACGATGCCCATGGCCGCCGCGAACAGGGCCAGCGCCCCGATCACCCAGAACAGCACACCGAACCAGGTGCCCACGGTCTCCTGCAGCACCTGACCCTCGACGCGCAGGAACTCGATGCTGTTCTCCAGGTTGGGCCGGCCGAACACGGTGGAGTAGGCCAGCATCGACATGAGCGCGATCGTCACGAACGTCACCAGGCCGAACGTCCACGCCTGCTCCAGGTTGGCGAAGCGCCACCACGCCCGCCACCGCGCGAGGTTCTCCTTGGTGGGCGCGAACTGGAAGCCCGTCGACGGGGCCGCCTCCTCCTGCCCGGTGACCGGGCTGACCAGGCGGGGCACGTACAGGCCCATGCCGAAGCCCTTGTCGCGGATCCAGTTGCTCTGGCACAGGTTCTGGCCGCCGCCCGCGCCGGCGTAGGCGATGGCGCCCATCAGGACGGCGAAGTCCAGCGGCGGCACCGGGAACCGCGCGCCGACGGTCAGTCCCTTGCCCAGCTGCACCCAGCTGTCGGCGGTGATCGCGACGACGATCGCGACCGCGATCAGGATCGCTACCAAGGCGACCTTGGCGAAGATCACCCGTTCGAGCGCGATGTAGATCACCGGAGCCAGCGTCAGCCCGAAGGCGATCAGGAGCAACAACCCGATGGCGACCCAGCGCACGGCGTCCTCGCCCGCTCCGGTCAGGTAGGTCACCATGGTCGCGGACGTGGTCACCCAGCCCGGCCAGAGGTTGGAGGCGAGCGTCATCAGCACGAAGACCAGGCCCCAGTGTTTCCACATCCGGCTGAACCCGGTCAGCGCGGTCTCGCCGGTGGCCAGGGTGTAGCGCTCGATCTCCATGTTCAGGAACCACTGCGTGATGATCCCGATCGCCGCTCCCCAGATGAAGACGAGCCCGACCTGGGAGGCGATGTACGGCCAGAGGATGAACTCGCCCGACGCCAGCCCCACTCCCGCGCCGACCAGGCCCGGGCCGATGAATCGCCAGGTCGATCGAGGGGGCTCGGGCAGGTCGCGGACGGTGACAGGGGGTAGGACTCGCGCAGGAACGGTGGGGGTGAACTCCGCCATGCGGATCTCCTTTTCGGCGTACTTACCCGCCACATTACAGAGCGGCGAAACCCCCGTGGAATAGCTAATGCTTTGTCACCACGTACTCTCCATGATTGGTCAATGTGACGACATGCCCGCCGGCCTCCAGCAGCCCTCCGAGCACCTCGCGCATGGCTTCCCGCCAGGCCCGCGCCGCCGCCGGGTCCTCCCGCCGCAACCGCTCGACGTCGGGTGGGGTGCCCACCAGAACGACGTCTGCCTCGGACTTTCCGGCGACGGGCCGGCCGTCCTCGCCTGCCTCCAGCACCACGGGGCAGGTCGCGACGCCGGGTGCGGGGGAGGCGCCGGCGGCCTCGCGTACGGACCAGACGGCCAGTATGCGGTCGGAGGCGTCCCCTTCGTTGATGGCGTCGGCCATTTCGCCATAAAAATCGGGCAAATACTGTTCGATCCGCGCGCCCAGCTTCACCAGGTTGAAACGCGCATTTCGCCGTACGAGCGGATCGAACGTCCAGGTGATGGTGTCAAGGCCTTTTTTCCTGCACCATTCCCGCTGGTGGGTCTTGAGCGCGTACCCGATGCCCCGGCCCGTCACGGCGGCGCCGGTCACGTGCGAGTGCAGCGACCGCCCGCCTCCGCGGAACCCCACGGAGGCGCCGACCAGCCGGTCCCCGTCGAACGCCCCGGCCACGTAGTTGCCCGTGTGCGCGAAGCCGATCATCAGCTCCACGGTCGCGGGCACGTTGCGCGGCTCCGGGTGCCAGATGCCGTCGAAGAGCTCGTATACCTGCTCGAACTCCGCGATCTCGCGCAGCTCCCTGATCTCCATGCCGGTCCTCGCCGTCGCCTCGCCGTGTTCGTCACCTCCCTATTCAGCCACGACGCCCCGGCTCCGCGGCGAACCGGGGCCTGTGCGGCTCAGCGGACCGCTTCGATGAGCGCACGCAACAGTGCGGCACGCCGGGGCATCTCGGCGACGACGACGTGCTCGTGGTCGGCGTGCGCCCCGCCGCCCACCGCGCCGAGCCCGTCGAGCGTGGGACAACCCACGCCCGCCGTGAAGTTGCCGTCGGAGGCGCCGCCCACCGACGCCGAGATCAGCGGGCCCACACCGAGGTCCGCCGCCAGCTTCTGGGCCAGCGCGTAGAGCGAGGCCGACATCGTGCCTTCGAGCGGCGGCCGGTTGGGACCGCCGAGGATCTCCAGGCGGGTACCGGGTACGACCGGCCGGAGCGCGCGGACGGCGGCGTCGACCCGCTTCTGCTCGGCGACCTCGGACACCCGCACGTCCACCCCGACGGACGCCTCGGCCGGGACGGTGTTGAGCGACGTGCCGCCCGACAACACCGTCGGCGTGACCGTGGTCGCACCCGCGCCCAGGCCGGCGACGGCGAGAATCTGGTGGGCCAGCTCGATGCCTGCGTTCGCCCCCTTCTCGGGCTCCAGCCCGGCGTGTGCCGCCCTGCCGTGCACGTGGACGGTGTAGAGCGAGGTGCCCTTGCGCGCTGTCTTCAGTGCCCCGCCGTCCGCGGCGGCCTCCATGACGAAGGTGGCGGCCAGGCCGCGCGCGGTGTCCTCGATCAGCCGGGACGAGGTCAGCGAACCGACCTCCTCGTCACCGGTGACCAGCAGCGTGATGCCGTCGAGCGAGCCGACCCCCGCGAGGGCGTGGAACGTCTGCACCAGCCCCGCCTTCATGTCGAACACCCCCGGCCCGCGCGCCACGCCGTCCACCACCGACCAGGGGTGGGTGGCGAGCGAGCCGATCGGCCAGACGGTGTCGTGGTGGCCGAGCAGCAGCACCTTGGGGGTGCCGAACGTCCAGCGCAGGTGCGTGACGCCGTCGATCACCACGAACTCCGGCTCGGCGCCGAGATGACGGGTCCCCATCGCGGCCACGACCTCCGCACTGCGGGCGACCGCGGCGAGGTCGCTGGAGAACGACTCGCACAGGACGAGTTCCTCGAGGTCCTCGATCATGCCAGCAGCTCCCCGAGGAAACGGTGCACGTTGCCGCCGATGATCTTCATGACGTCCTTCTCCGGCAGGCCGCGGGCGAGCAGGCCCTCGGTGACCATGGGCAACCCGGACGGCCCCGCAAGGCCGGGGATCGCGGACTTCGGGTCGACGCCGCGGTGGTCGAGGCCCTCGCAGCACGGCCGCGTCAGGTCGGACATCACCTCGTGGATGAAGTCGGGGCCGAGACCGACGTGGTCGACGCCGGCCACCCCCGCGATGTGCTCGATGTGGTCGAGCAGGCGGTCGAGCGTCATGTCCTCGGTACGTTCGGCCAGGAAGGGCGCGAAGAAGTTGACGCAGATCACGCCGCCGGTGGCGGCGACGCCGCGGAGCTGGTCGTCGGTGAGGTTGCGGTGGTGGTCGCGCAGGGCGCGGGCCGAGGAGTGGGTGGCCAGCAGGGGTCTCGTGGCCAGCTCCAGCACGTGCGCGACGCCGGAGGCCCCCAGGTGGGAGACGTCGAAGACCATGCCGAGCCGTTCCATCTCCCGCAAGGCGGCGACGCCGTGGGAGGTCAGCCCGCTGCCGGTGGCGTCCTCACCACTGCCGTCGGCCAGCGGCGTGCGGCCGAAGTGTGCGATCGAGGCCACCCGCACGCCCAGGCGGTGCACGGTCGAGATCAGCTCGACGTCGGCGTCGAGGCCGGGCATGCTCTCCAGCGCGAGCACGAGGGCGATCCTGCCGTCGTCGAGCGCCCGGTCGATCTCGGCAGCGTCACGGCAGAGCCGTACATGCTCCGGGTTGCCCTCGGCCAGCACGTGCGCGCACTCGATCATCCGCAGCGTCTGGCGCAGCGCGCCCTCAGGACGGTGGTCGTCCTCGATGAACACCGGCAGGATCTGCAGGTTGACGCCGCCCTCGACCAGTTGCGGCAGCCACCGCTCGCGGAAGAAGGCCGCCCACCGCCCGGGCGGACGGGCCGTGACGGCCATGAGCAGATCGTTGTGAGTGTCGGCCACGACAGCACGCTGGTGCAGGGGAGACGTCATGTTCCGGACGTTATCGTGCGAGCTGGGCCGCTCCAATGTGCCAGTGCCCGAACGGCGGGCTCATCGTTCGTGCGTCACCATCAGATGGCGGAGCGCAGCACCGCCGGTCGGGTACGGGCACGCCCGGCCGGGCCAGTTG
This sequence comes from Nonomuraea longispora, assembly GCF_004348345.1. Classification (GTDB taxonomy): domain Bacteria; phylum Actinomycetota; class Actinomycetes; order Streptosporangiales; family Streptosporangiaceae; genus Nonomuraea; species Nonomuraea longispora. The sequence continues at coordinate 9,059 of NZ_SMJZ01000140.1, read as the reverse complement.
TTCGTGACGCCGGCCCGAGGTTGGTGTTGGGGCCGTACAGGAGGAACATGTTGCTCCTCCAGGGTGAGTCCGCCGCGCCCGACGATCTCCATCGGGGCGAGGAACTCGGCGCTCATGAAGCCGGTGGCATAGACGATGGTGTCGGCCTCGCGTAAACCCGCGGTGGTCTCGACGCCCTTCGGCGTGACACGGACGATCCTGCCGGTCACGACGTCGACGTTCGGCCTGTTCAGCGCCGGATAGAAGGAGCTGTCGGTGATCACCGGTTTGCAGCCGGGCGGATAGGCGGGCGTCAGCCTGGCCCGCAGCGCGGGGTCGGGCACCTGGTCGCGCAGGTGCCGCAGCGCGCGCTTCCTGAGCAGGTCGGCGCTCCAGCCCTGGGCGAGCGCCGGGTAGAGGGTGGTCTCGGCGTAGCGGTAGATCCACTCCCGGTAGGCCCGCTGCAGGCCCGGCACCAGGCGGAGGGCCAGCCGGACCGGCCGGCCGAACGTGGCGTCCGGCTTGGGGATCACCCAGTTGGGCGTGCGCTGGAAGACGTCGAGGTGCTCGGCCTGCTCGGCGACGCGCGGGATGAGCTGGGCGGCCGACGAGCCGTTCCCGATGACGGCGACCCGCCTTGGATCGCCGTGCACAGTCCGCCGAAGCCCGCTCCTATGATCGCGACGCTGGGTGCCATGCCGTCCTCCGCAGGTCAGGATCCACTTACATTACGCCGGGCCCGCGTCCCCGCAACAGGCCCTTGTCACGCGCACCCGGCACGTGCGCCGCCACCCTGCGGGTCACCGGTAGTCTGCCCAGGTGGCTGCTGTGACGTTGACGAACGTGATCGAGGTGCTCGAGGCGGCCTACCCGCCCGCCCGAGCCGAATCGTGGGATGCGGTGGGGCTGGTCAGCGGCGATCCGGCCCAGCCTGTGCGGCGGGTGCTGCTCGCCGTCGATCCCGTCGCCGCCGTGGCCGAGGAGGCCCTGGAGTGGCAGGCCGACCTGATCGTCACCCACCACCCGCTCTACCTGCGCGGCACCACCAGCGTGGCCACCACCACGCCGAAGGGCCGCCTGATCCACACCCTCATCAAGAACGACGTCGCCCTCTACACCGCCCACACCAACGCCGACGTCGCCAACCCCGGCGTGTCCGACGCGCTGGCCAGGGCCGTGGGGCTCACCGGCGACCTGGTGCCGCTCCAGCCGTTCCCCGACGACCCGTGGCGCGGGCTGGGCCGCATCGGCGAGACGGCGGAGGAGACGACGCTGGAGGAGTTCGCGGCGCGGGCGGCCAAGGGGCTGCCGCGCACGTCGTGGGGGATCCGGGTGGCCGGCGACCCGTCGCGCCGCGTCACGCGCGTGGCGGTCAGCGGGGGAGCGGGCGACTCGCTCCTCGGCGCGGCCAGGGCCGCGGGCGTGGACGTGTTCCTGACCGCCGATCTGCGCCACCATCCGGCGAGCGAGTTCATGGAGGCGGGCGGCCCCGCGCTCATCGACGCCGCGCACTGGGCCACCGAGTGGCCCTGGCTCGACAGTGCGGCGTCCATCCTGTACGCGAGTGGCGTTACCGTTGAAACGCGTGTCTCCGCCACGGTCACCGATGCTTGGACAAGAGGATATTGATCATGAAAGCAGCCCCTGAGGCCCAGAAGCGACTGCTCGACCTGGCTGAGCTCGACTCCGTGATCGACCGGCTGGCACACCGCCGCCGCACCCTGCCCGAGCTCGCCGAGATCGACGAGCGTTCCAAGTCGTACGCCCGGCTCGCGACCCAGGTGATCGAGGCCGAGACGGACGCGAGCGACCTGACCCGCGAGCAGACCAAGGCCGAGTCCGACGTCGACGCCGTGCGCACGCGGGCCGAACGCGACCAGAAGCGCCTCGACTCCGGCGCCGTCTCCTCCCCGCGCGACCTGGCCGGCCTCCAATCCGAGATCGCCTCACTGCAGAAACGCCAGGGCGATCTGGAGGAGATCGTGCTGGAGATCATGGAGCGCAAGGAGGCCGCCGACACCAAGGTCACCGACCTGGTGCGGCAGCGCGACCAGGTCGCCGCCGAGCTCTCCGCCGCCGAGGGCCGCCGCGACGCCGCGTTCACCGAGATCGACAAGGAGGCGGCCGAGGCCAAGGCCCGCCGCGCCGCCCTCGCCGGCGAGCTCCCCGCCGACCTGCTGGCCCTCTACGAGAAGCTGAGAACACAGTACGGCGTGGGCGCCGCCATGCTGCGCGGCGGCCGGTGCCAGGGATGCAAGGTGGCCCTGTCCATCGCCGAGATGAACAACATCAAGGCCGCTCCGCACGACGAGGTGCTCCGCTGCGACGAGTGCCGCCGCATCCTCGTCCGCACACCAGAGTCGGGCCTGTGACGTCCTACATCGTCGAGGCCGACGGCGGCTCGCGCGGCAACCCCGGGCCCGCGGGCTACGGCGCGGTCGTCAAGGACGCCTCCGACGGCCAGGTGCTGGCGGAGGCGGCCGAGGCGATCGGCGTCACCACCAACAACGTCGCCGAATACCGCGGGTTGATCGCGGGGCTCACGGCGGTGCTCGACCTGGCCGGCGACGGGGCCTCGGTGGCCGTACGCATGGACTCGAAGCTGGTCGTCGAGCAGATGGCCGGCCGCTGGAAGATCAAGAACGAAGGGCTGCGCCCGCTGGCCCTGGAGGCGGGGTCGCTGGCGCGGCGGCTGCGGGTGACGGAGTGGACCTGGATCCCCCGCGAACGCAACAAGCACGCCGACCGCCTGGCCAACGAGGCCATGGACGCCGCCGCCCCAGGCCTGACCTGGAAGGCGGGCGGCACCTCCGCCCCGGACACAGACGTACCGCCTCCTGGGACGTGGGACGACGGCGGCGCACCGCGCACGGGCGAGTCGTCCGCGGGAACCCGCGAGGCGGGCGGCACGCCGCCGGTTGCCGGAAGGGCGGCCGCCGGGACGCGGGCGGCGGACACGAGGGACCGGGGCGCGGCGCCGTCGGTGGCGGGGCAGACGGACCTCCTGGACGGAGGCGACATTTCCGAAATGTCAGCCCCGACCGCCTCCATCGCCACCGCCCAGCGGCTCGGCAAGAACGCCGGCTGGGTCGCGCCCACCAAGGTGGCGACCTCGCTGCTCCTCCTCAGGCACGGCGAGACCGAGTTGTCCCTGGAGCGCAGGTTCTCGGGCCGCGGCGACGCCGAGCTCACCCCCCACGGCCTGGCCCAGGCGTCGGCGGCGGCCGATCGGCTGTCGCGCGATCCGTACCGGCTGGACGTGATCATCACCTCACCGCTCAAGCGCGCCAGGCAGACCGCCGAGGTGGTCGCCCAGCGCACCGGCCGCGCGGTCGAGGTGGAAGAAGACCTCAGGGAAGCCGACTTCGGCGAGTGGGAGGGGCACACGTTCACCGAGGTGCAGCGCCGATGGCCGGCCGAACTGGCCGCCTGGCTCGCCGACCCCGGGGTCGCCCCGCCCGGCGGCGAGAGCTTCGCCACCGCCGCCCGCCGCGTGCAGGCGGCCGGCGAACGCCTGATCGAACGGTACGAAGGCAAGACCGTGCTGGCGGTCTCGCACGTGACCCCCATCAAGATGCTCCTGCGAGTCGCCCTCATGGCTCCGCTGGAAGCCCTCTACCGGATGCATCTCGACGTGGCCTGCCTGTCGCTCATCGACTACTACGCGGACGGGCCGGCCGTGGTGAAGTCGTTCAACGACATATCACACCTGCGCTGAGCGGGCGCCGTGCCGGCTGTCGCCAGAACACCCGGCACGGCGCGTCACCGCCGCTCGGACGGCGACCAGCCTCATTCCACCGGATCGATCTTGCCGCCAGGGCTGGGAACGCCGGAACTTTGATAACCTCGTTCGGACGAGCCGGCCGGGCGGCCGCGTCGGGCCAGCAGGCCCGCCGAGGAAGGTCCGGGCTCCACAGGGCAGGGTGGTCGGTAACGCCGACCCGGGGTGACCCGCGGGAAAGTGCCACAGAAAGCAGACCGCCTCCCCGTCGAACGGGAGGTAAGGGTGAAAGGGTGGTGTAAGAGACCACCAGCGCCCACGGCGACGTGGGCGGCTCGGTAAACCCCACCCGGAGCAAGGTCAAGAAGGGCGCTCTCCGGAGCGTCCGCGCGCGACGTCCGAGGGCTGCCCGCCCGAGCCGCGCGGGTAGACCGCTTGAGGCCGCCGGCAACGGCGGTCCTAGATGGATGGCCGTCCCTTCGTACGAAGGACAGAACCCGGCCTACAGGCCGGCTCGTCACTCTCAGCGCCCGATCGCCGAGCCACGTTCACCGATGAGCGGCCAGCACCGCCGCGAGGCCCTCTCGCAGGTCCCTGACGAAATACTGGGGAACCTCCAGCGACGGGAAATGCCCTCCGGCTTCGGGCGACCTCCATCGGACGATCTGCCGGTACCGCTCCTGCGCCCAGGGGCGCGGACTCTTCTCGATGTCGCGCGGATACATGGTGATCGCTGACGGGACGTCGACCCGGAGTTCGGGATCGAGCGAGTTGTGGCTCTCGTAGTAGATGCGCGCCGACGATGCGCCGGTCCGCGTCAGCCAATACAGGGTGACGTTGTCGAGAACACGGTCTCTGGACATCGTCTCGAACGGGTTGTCTTCGGTGTCTGACCACTCGGCGAACTTGTCGAGGATCCAGGCGAGGAGCCCGACCGGAGAGTCGACGAGCGAGTAGCCGATGGTCTGCGGCCGGGTCGCCTGCTGCTTCGCGTACGCCGCGCGGTGGCGCCAGAAATCGCGGGTCTCCTCGGTCCACCTGCGCTCGACCGCCGTCAGCCCGTCCGTTGTCAACCCGGGCGGCGCCTCCGCGAACGTCGTGTGGATGCCGAGAACGTGCGCCGGGAACCTGCCCCCGAGAACCGTGGTGACATTCCCTCCCCAGTCGCCGCCCTGGGCCACGAACTCGCTGTAGCCGAGCCTTCCCATCAGTTCCACCCATGCGGCCGCGATCTTTTCGGTCCCCCACCCGGTGGTGGCCGGCTTGTCGCTGTAACCGAAGCCCGGCAGCGATGGAGCCACGACGTGGAACGCCGGCGCGTCCGCGTCTTTCGGGTCTGCCAGCTCGTCCACTACATCGACGAACTCGGCGATGCTGCCCGGCCAGCCGTGCGTCATGAGCAGAGGAGCGGCGTCCGCGCGCGGGGATCGGCGGTGCAGGAAGTGGATTCCCAGGCCGTCGATGGTCGTGCGGAACTGGCCGATACGGTCCAGGCGCTCCTCGAACGACCGCCAGTCGTACTCGGTGCGCCAGTAGTTCACGACATCGACGAGGTCGGCGAGTGGAACGCCCTGGTCCCATCGGCGAGGGCCGGGCGCGGCGCCATGGACCGTCTCGGCCTCCGGTAGCCGCGCCGCGGCCAGTCGCGCACGCAGATCGTCGAGATCGGCGTCGGTTGCGTGGGCTTGGAATGCTTGCACGTCACTGGTCGGGCGGGGCATGAGACCTCCTGGCCATCGCGGAACCGGCAGCGAATGCGAACCGGCTAAGACGGTTCTAACATGCGCTCAAGCTGGCGTGCAACCTGCTAAGGTGGTTCCATGCGCGCCGGGTTTCCTGAGTTCCGCCTGGGTAATGTGCTGGCGACCAGCTTCACGGGGACTCTGTCGGAGCGTCATGGCAACGCTGTGGAGCGCATTCCCGCGCCGCACCGGCTCATCGACTGGCTGGCGGTGAACGGCCTGGCCGTGGACTCCTGCACCACCGCCCAGCTCGACCTCGCCCGGGAACTGAGGGAGTCGATCCACGCCGCCGCGACAGCGGCCGCGATCCAGGAACCTCTCCCTGCGTCCGCCGTCGCCGTCATCAATGACCGCAGCTCTCAGGGCCGGGCCGCCGCCATCCTGACGCCCGAGGGCAAGCGGCGATGGCGGCTCAGCCCGGCTTCCTGCGTGGAAGATGCCCTCAGCGTGATCGCCGCCGATGCGATCAGCATCATCGCGGGCGAACGAGACGGGAAACTGGCTTTGTGCGCATCACCCACGTGCCGAGCCGCCTTCTTCGACACCAGCCAGAGCCGCACCCGCAAATGGTGTGACATGAACACGTGCGGCAATCGCCAGAAAAAAGCGCGCTTCAATGCCAACCGGCGCAAAACCCCCATAGCAGCGGAGTGACCGTCACCTCGGTGACCTGCGAGCGGCAGACAACGTCATCACGTTGTCGAGGGTTTCAACCCCGGCCAGGGTGATCACCATGTTCCGGCCGCCCGTTCCCCGCGCTGCCGTCCTGGCTGTCGCGCGACGCGCCCGGACACGCGTGAGGGGCGGAGACCCCGGCCTCCGCCCCTCCGGCCCCTGGGAGTCAGGACCGGCGCCGCGAAGCGCGCCGTGGGCCCCTGGAGAGCCTCGCGGGCACCGCGACCCTAACCCCGGCTCACCGCGCCGGTCTGTGCAGCATTACGCGTTGAGGCCTGCGACGTGGGCCGCAGCGGCGGCACCATGTGCACCCGTGCCGAGCCGATGTCGAAGAAGAGCCCCACGAGCTCCAGCTTCCCGGCCCGCACCTGCTCGTCGACCTTCCGGTACGTGCGCAGGTTTTCCAGCTGCTGCTGCACGTTGACCCGGCACAACACGTCCAGTGCCCCGCCGTGCAGCCGGTCTCCCTCCCTTTCGATGAACGTGGCCAGGCTGTGGTTGCCGTGCCGCAGCCATCTGCGCAGCCCGGGCAGGCTGCCCGCCTGTACGCCGCCGCTCAGCAGGCCCGCCATCGCCCCGCAGCCCGAGTGCCCGCACACCGTGATGGTGTGCACCCCCAGCACCTGCGTGGCGTACTCGATCGCCGCCACCATCGAGTCGTCGTGGGGCTCGGAGCCCCTGCGCGGCACCAGGTTGCCGATGTTGCGCACGGTGAACAGGTCGCCGGGGCCGCTCGCCGTGATCAGTGAGGGCACGATCCTCGAATCGGCGCACGTGATGAACAGGTGCGACGGCTGCTGCCTGCGGGCCAGCTCGGTGAAGATGGGCCGCACCAGCGGCGCCGTACGCTGGTGGTATTCGCGTGCGCCCACCGTGAGCCTGCACTCCACCGGTTCGGAGGAGTCGCCGGGCGGGATGGAGGGCAGGCTGGGCCGGCTCCGGTGCGCCCACGGCAGCCACCAGCGGTCGGGCGCCTTCGGCGGCGACTTGGCGGGGAACATCCGCGCGCCGCTGGCCGCCAGCGCGTACCACTCGTCGTGCAACTCGTCGATGTGGACCGAGCCGCCCATACGCTCGTGGTCGAGCCGCCAGGTGTGAATGGCCTCGAAGGCGCCGTTGTCCATGAAGTCGATGTTCAGGTCGAGTCCGACGTCCGTGCCCGCGGGGATGGCCCGCAGCTCGTGCGTCAGCCTGGGCACGCCGAGGAAGGTCAGCGAGCCCGAGATGGTCACGTGCAGCCGGCCCGCGCTGTCCTCGCGCTTGAGCACCGTTACCCACGTCAGCCGGCGCAGCGCGAGCAGCGCGGCCAGCGCGAGCCCCGCCAGCACTCCTTCGGCCAGGCCGAGCAGGATCACCGCGGCCATGGTCACGAGGTAGACCGGCACCTCGCCGTGGCCGTGCACCTTCTTGATGTGACCGAGGTTCACCATCTGCACGCCGATGAACACCAGCAGCGCCGCCAGCGCCTCCAGCGGGATCAGCTTGATCGACCAGCCGAACCCGAGCGCGAAGACCAGCACCCACACCCCGTGCAGGATCGTCGAGCAGCGCGTACGCGCCCCCGCCCGCACGTTGGTGGTGCTGCGCACGATCACCCCGGCCACCGGCAGGCCGCCCAGCGCGCCCGTGACCATGTTGGCCACCCCCTGGCCGGTCAGCTCCTGGTCGAGGTCGGCGCGCTTGCCGCCGTGCATCTTGTCGGCCGCCACGGAGCACAGCAGCGACTCGCAGCCGGCCAGCAGCGCCACCAGCAGGACGGCCGCCACGACCAGGTGCCAGTCGCCCTGCGGCAGCACGGGGAACGCCCACTCGCCGACGCTCTCGGACAGGTCCACGCGGGTGACGTCCCAGCCGAAGGCCCAGGCGGTGCATGCCGCCGCGAGCAGCGCGGCCAGCGGCGCTGGGACGGACTTGACCGGGCCCGGCAGGCGTGTCCACAACGCCAGCACCATGATGGTGAGCAGGCCGACCGCCACCTTGTGCCCGTGCAGGTCGGCGATCTGGCCGGGCAGCTCGATGAGGTTGGCGATGGCCGAGCTCTGTGACGTGCCGCCCAGCACCACGTGGAGCTGGGCCAGCGCGATGATCACTCCGACCGCCGCCAGCATGCCGTGGATGACGGCCGGTGACACCGCCAGCGCGGCCCTGGCCGCCTTGAAGATACCGAGCACGAGTTGTACGGCCCCCGCCAGCAGGGTGATCATGCAGGTGGCCCGCCACCCGTACGTGTGCACGAGGTCGACGACCACCAGGGACAGGCCGGCGGCGGGCCCGCTCACCTGGACGGACGAGCCGCCCAGCGTGCCTCCGACGATGCCGCCGACCACGGCGGCGATCAGCCCGGAGATCAGGGGAGCCCCTGAGGCCATCGCGATGCCCAGCGAGAGGGGCACCGCGACGAGAAAGACCACGAGCGACGCCGGCACATCGTGCCGGAGCGTGCTCAGTCGGATACGGGGCGTGTCGCGGGTCATGGCGGAGATCCTATTGCTCCGTCGACCCCGCTTTAGGTGTACCTCACATGGGTTTTACCCATTAATGAGGGCCTTCGGTCACCGGTAGTAGTCGTGCGGGTAGTCCTGCTCCGGGCTCTTCCTGCGGTGGCTGCCGCGGCCGTTGCCCGAGGCCGCCTGGGGCCGCCCGTGCGCGTCGCCGCCGAACGCCTGCCACGTGGTGTCGGAGGCGGCGACGCCGCCCACCGGCGGCTCGGGCCACGCTCCGCCGGCCGGCGCCGTGGTGATGTCGCCCGTCTCGTAGGCGAACGAGGACGGCTGCGGCGCCGGGGCGGGCGTCGGCGTCGGGGCCGCCAGCACGTCGTCGTAGGCCGGGACCGTCCTGCCGGGCGCGGTCGGGGTGCCGGTGGCGGGGGAAGGACTGGTGAGGGGGTCGGAGTCGTCGGCCACCGCCCAGCCCGCGCTCACTTCGTAGGAGCTGGGATAGGA
>NZ_SMJZ01000013.1 GCF_004348345.1 Nonomuraea longispora | reverse complement strand
AATCCACCTGCTCGTCGCCGACCCGCGGTCCCCCGCCCACCCCGTCGCCCTTTTCGGACGTACCGCGGCGAAGCTGGAACGTGCGCTCTACCAGGACGCGCGCTCGCGCGGAGTCCTGCACGTCGCCGTGTGCGTGGGCGGTGCGACCACGCTCGGCGTGCTGGCCCAGCGCATCCCCGGCCGGGCCGCGCGTACGGTCATGACCGCCGTCGCCACCTGGGCCGTGCTCGGAGGCACCACGCTGGCCCGCGAGGGCGCCTCCATGGCCGCCGCTCTGGAACACGGCGACCTCGGCCGGGCCAGGGCCCGGCTCCCCCACCTGTGCGGCCGCGACCCGTCCCGGCTGGAGGCCGGGGAACTGGCGCGCGCCACGGTCGAGTCGCTGGCCGAGAACACCTCCGACGCCGTCGTGGCCCCGCTGTTCTGGGGTGCGGTGGCGGGTGTGCCGGGCCTGCTGGCGTACCGGGCCATCAACACGCTGGACGCCATGATCGGCCACCGCTCGCCGCGTTACGAGCGGTTCGGTTGGGCCGCCGCCAGGCTCGACGACGCGGCGAACTACCTGCCCGCGCGGCTGACCGGCCTGCTGGTGGTGCTGACCGGGCCGGACCCGCGCGGCGCGCTGGCCGCGCTCAGGAGGGACGGCCACCGGCACCCCAGCCCGAACGCCGGGCGCTGTGAGGCCGCGTTCGCCGGCGCGCTGGGCGTCACGCTGGGCGGCACGAACGTTTACGAGGGCAGGGCCGAACACCGTCCGACGATGGGCGATGGGCCCGAACCGGACGTCAAGGACATCCGCCGCGCCGTCCGCCTGACCCGCACCGTCAGCGTGGCCGCCGCGGCAACGACGGTCCTCGCCGCCTGGGCCCTGTCCCGCGGCCCCGGCCGCCATCGCCGCTGAAGCAGCCTGCCGCTGGTACGCGCCCGCCCGCCGCCGCACACGCCCGTACGCGGCTGACCGGAACCGCCTCACACGCCCGCACGCGGCACGCGGCCAACGTACACCGCTGGATCGCCCCTACGTGCCCGGGCCGGTGCTTTTCGCAGGGCCGCGCATTCATTGCTCCACCCCGTGCAATTGCGCGGCCTTTTCACATGACGCGATTCAGGTTGAGCACCAGCCAGATGACGAATATCGCGAGCAGAGTGATTCCGATCATGGACTTGGCGGCGTTGTTCGCGACGGCCTTCCTGGCGCTGACCTGCCTGGCGCTCTGCTTCCAGACCTGGCGCATGATGACCATGGTCTGGAAGCGGCGGCCGAGGGCGAACACGGCGAAGGCGATGAGAATGAAGAGAATGACACGGCCGTCCGCAGGTTCCACGGAGCTCCCCCTGTGGGCCTTGATGGTTTATGACACCCCCGAGACATTCGAGAAGACACAATACTCGGATGGCCGTGATTTGGTATTAGTTCATGGCCGCAGATCCACCACGATGGGCGCGTGGTCGGACGGGCCCTTGCCCTTGCGGGCCTCGCGGTCGACGTACGCCGACCGCACCCGCCCCGCGACGTCCGCGCTCGCGTAGACCAGGTCGATGCGCATGCCCTTGTTCTGGTGGAACATCCCGGCCCGGTAGTCCCAGTACGTGAACGGGTGCGGCCCTTTCATCGGCGTCGGCACGACGTCGTGGAGTCCCAGGGCGCGGAGGCCGGCGAGGGCCTGGCGTTCTGCCGGGGTGACGTGGGTGGAGCCGGCGAAGAGCGCGGGATCCCACACGTCGGCGTCGGTGGGCGCCACGTTGTAGTCGCCGCACGCCACGACGGGCCCGGCGGCCAGCTCGGCTTGGAGCGCGTCCCGCAGCGCCGCGAACCAGTCCAGTTTGTACGCGTAGTGCGGCGAGTCGACTGTGCGCCCGTTGGGCGCGTACAGGGACCAGACCCGCATGCCGCCGCAGGTGGCGCCGATGGCGCGGGCTTCGGGGCGGGCGGCGCCGACCCCGTCGAGTTCGGCGAGCCCCGGTTCGCCGGGGAAGCTCAGGGTCACGTCGTCGAGCCCGGCCGTGGACAGCAGCGCGACGCCGTTCCACCGCCCGTCACCGTGGGCGGCAACGGCGTAGCCTAGGGCGCCCACCTCCGCCGCGGGGAACGCGTCCGCGGGGCATTTGGTCTCTTGGAGGCAGACGATGTCGGGTTCGACCTCGGCCAGCCATGCGAGCAGGCGGGGCAGTCGTGCCTTGACCGAGTTCACGTTCCAGGTAGCCAGGCGCATACTTCCAGCCTGCCACCGCACGGCGTCGAGCGTCCCGGGCGGGCCGCGCCACGCGGGCCGGCCCGCCCGTCGCCCGTTTCCGCCGCCGTGCGTCTCCGGTCAGCGCATTCGGCTGTCCCAGAGCGGCTTGTTGGCGGCCGAGTAGATGATGACGCGGCCGTCGTTGCTGACCGACAGCCAGGCGCCCGGGTTGCCCGCGGTCTTGGTCGTCCACAGCGCCTTGTCGTTGCGGTCGACGACGACCCAGTTGCCTTCCTTCTGCATGATGGAGCGCGCGCCGGGGTGCCCCGCCGTCGGCGTGGTGAACAGGCTGCGCTTGCCGTCGTACAGGACGGCGTTGCCCTCCTTCTGCTGGAGCAGCTTGTAGCGGCCGTTGCTCGACTGGACCCACTGCCCGGGCCGCAGCACCTGGCCGGAGGGCAGCTTGCTGATGTAGGCGCTGGAGGACCACAGCGGCTTGTTGTCCCTGGAGTAGATCACCAGGTTGCCGCTCTGGTTGGGCAGTTTGAGGTACGCCCCGGGGTTGCCGGCGGTCTGCGTGGACCACAGCGGCTTGTTGTCGAGCCCGTAGATGACGAGGTTGCCCTCCTTCTGCATGGTCGCCCGGGCGCCCGGCTTCCCCGCGGTGGGCGAGCTCCACAACGCCTTGGTGCCGTCGTAGAACACCAGGTTCCCCTGCGCCTGCTGGATGAGCTTGAACCGGCCGTTGCTCAGCGACTGTCCGGGCAGCAGCCAGTCGCCGGGACCGAGGCGGTCCTTCGCGACGACGGCGGCGTTGCTCGGCTGCGCCATGGCGACGGTGGCCAACGGTCCGGCGATGAGGGTGCCCGCCATGACGGCGATGGCGGCCTTCTTCGTGATCATTCTATTTTCTTCCTGTTCAACCGAAGATCGTGAGTGGTAGACCTTGACAGACGCGGTTGGCGTTCTGTTGGTGCGGCGTGTGGATCCGCGGCACGGCATGGTGTTTAGCCGCCCTTTAGCGCCTCCCCTCATGCTGAGGCGAATGGATCGCTTGGAGTTTCGCCTGCTCGGGTCCATTGACGCCTGTGTTGGGGGACGCCGCCTGGACATCGGGCCGCGTAAGCGTCGTTATGTTCTGGCCGCGCTGCTGCTGGACCTGAACCGTCCGGTGCCGGTGGAGCGGCTGATTGACGCCGTGTGGGAGGGTGATCCCCCGGACAGTGCGCGGATGACCGTGCAGGGACACGTGTACCGGTTGCGCAGGGCGCTGGTCGGCGCCCGGGTGGAGACGGATTCGTCGGGATATCTGCTGCTGGCCGACCCGGAGTCGGTGGACGCGCTGCGGTTCCGCCGTATGGTGGCCGAGGCGGCGCGGCGCGACGACAGGTCCGGCGCCGATCTGCTGGACGAGGCGCTCGCCCTGTGGCGTGGTCCCGCGCTCGGCGAGTCGGGGGGCGGCAGGTCGCTGGAGGTGGCGGCGGTCGAGCTGGAGGAGGCGCGGCTGGCCGCGGTCGAGGAGCTGGCCCGCAGGAGGTTGCGGCTGCGCGAACCGGAGCGGCTGGTCGCGCCGCTGCGTGCGACCGTGACGGCCAACCCGCACCAGGAGCGGCTGGTGTCGCTGCTGATGACGACCTTCTACCAGGTGGGGCGGCAGGCGGAGGCGCTGGAGCTGTACGAGCGCACCCGCCGCCTGCTGGCCGACCAGCTCGGCGTGGACCCGGGCAAAGAGCTCCGCAGCACCTTCGAGTCGCTGCTGGCGGCTCAGGCCTGAGGCCTGAGCCGGCTCACGGTTGGTCGAGCAGCTCGTCGAGCACGGCCCGCGCGGCGGCTTCGTCGAACCGGTGCCCCCATTCCCCGTGCACCTCGGCGGCCCGCGTGGCGTGTTCGCGCGCCGCGTCGAGGTGCCCGTCGAGCAGGTCGGCCCGTGCGAGCAGGGTGAGCGCCAGCCCTTCGAGCCGCCGCAGGCCGTGCCGGGTGGCCGCGTCGAGCGCCTGCTCTGCCGCTTCGACGGCCTCGGCGCGCCGGCCGCCGCGCAGGCAGACCTCGGCCAGCCAGAGGCGCGCGCGGGTGTCGAGGTAGGGATAGGTGCGGTAGCGGTAGGAGGCGACGACCTCCTTGAGCATGGCGATGCGCACGCCGAGCTCGATGGAGTCGTCCACCAGGGCGAGCGTGCTGCGGGCCTCGTCGTACTCGCTGCGCAGGCCGCCGGCCCTGGCCGTCTGCACGGCCCGCCTGGCCAGGTCGGCCGCCCTGGCGGCGTCGCCCTTCAGGTGGTTCGCCATGGCCGCGCTCGACAACGTGCCCGGCAGCTGATTCGCGTGGGCCGACTTCAGGCTCTGGTCGAACGCCTCTACGGCCGCGTCGAGGTCGCCCATCGCCAGCCGGATGTCGCCGACGATGGAGCCGGCCCTGGCCCGCCAGGCGGACGGCTCGCCCAGCGTCTCCCGCATGCGGTTGGCGCGCAGCTGTTGTTCCAGGGCCTCGCGGGGGCGCCCTGACCACAGCAGCACGATGGCGTGGTTCTCCAGCGTGGCGGCCAGCTTCGTCGAGGGCTCCAGCGCCTCCCACAGCCGGACGATGCGCTCGTGCCTGGCGGCGCCCTCGTGGAAGTCGCCGAGGCTGGAGGTGGCCACGACGAAGTTGGTCAGCGTCAGCAGCGTGCCCGTGCCCCAGCCGATCCGCTCGTAGAACTCGGCGGCGAGCTCGTAGTGGCGCAGGGCGGCGCGGGGTTCGTTGAGGACGAAGCGCGCGTTGGCCTGCGTGTGGTGCATGCTGGCCTGCCCGGCGAGGTCGCCGTCGCGTTCGGCGGCGGCCAGGCCTCTGGCGGCCAGGGCGGCGATCAGCTCGGGCTGGTACGTGCCGTACATGAAGGCCCGCAGGGTCTCGATGAGCCGCCAGAGCACGCGCCCGGAGGCGTGGTCCATCACCGCCAGCAGGTTGTGCTGCTCGGCCTCCAGCCATGCGGTGGCGGCGTCGGCGTCGGCGAACTCCTCCGCGTCGTACGGCGGGTCCTCGGGCGTGAGCGGGAGCAGCTCGATGGAGGGCGCGAGGAGCGGCGCGGCGGCCCTGGCGGTGTGCAGGTAGTAGGCGTGCAGCCCGGTGGGGTCGTCCTCGCCGGCCGTGCAGTGTTCGCGGGCGTAGAGGGCGACCAGGTCGTGCAGCCGGTAGCGGCCGGGCGTGTGCTCCTCGACGAGGTGGGCGGAGGCGAGCCTGGTCAGCAGCCGGGTGGCCGCGGCCGGGTCGGTGCCGGCCAGCCTGGCGGCGGAGTGCGCGGTGAAGTCGCAGCCGGGGACGAGCCCGAAGCGCCTGAAGAGCATCCGCGCGTCGTCGGGGAGCGCGGCGTACGAGCTGGCGAACGCCGTGGCGACCGTGGCCTGCGCGTCGCCTTCGACGGCCAGCGTGCTCCAGCGGTCGGTGTGCAGCTCCTTGATGTATTCGCGCAGGTCGACCCGGCCGATGAGGTTGGCGCCTGCGATGGCCAGGGCGAGCGGCAGGTGCCCGCAGAGCTCGGCCAGCTCGGCGACGGCCTCGGGGTCGGTGTGCACGACGTCCTTGCCCACCAGGTCGGCCAGCAGGTCGCGGGCCTCGCCGGGGGTGAGCGTGGCCAGCCGTACGCTCTGCGCGCCCTGCAGGGTGAGCCCGCGCAGCGTGTCGCGGCTGGTGACGATGACCCCGCAGGAGCCGCCCGGCAGCAGCGGGCGCACCTGCTCGGCGTCGGCGGCGTTGTCGAGCAGGAGGAGCACCCGCCTGGTGGCCAGCGTCGAGCGGTAGAGGTCGAGTTGTTCGGCGGTGCTGCCCGGCGCCGGCACCCCGAGCGCGCCCAGCAGGCGGGGCAGCACCCGCTCGGGCGGCAGCGGCTCGCCCTGCCCGTAGCCGTTGAGGTCGACGTGGAGCTGGCCGTCGGGGAACTCGGGGGCGACCTGGTGGCCGACGTGCACGGCCAGCGCCGACTTGCCGATGCCGGCCGCGCCGGTCACCACGGCGACCCGGCCTTCGCGGACGAGCTCGCGTACGCGCGTGATCTCGGCCTGCCTGCCGACGAAGCCGGCGACGTCGCGCGGGAGCTGGCGCGGCACCACGGGTCGGTGGCCTTCGACGATGCGCTGGTGGAGGTCGCGCAGCCGGGGCCCGGGGTCGACGCCGAGCTCCCCCGCCAGCAGCCGCTGCACTCCGTGGAACAGCTCCAGGGCCTCCGCCGTGCGCCCGTCGTGCCAGAGCGCCGTCATGGCCAGGGCGTGCGGCGTCTCCCTGAGCGGCTCCTCGTCCCTGAGCTCCTGCACCAGCGCGGGCACCTCGCGGTGGCGGCCCAGCTCGATGAGGGCGGAGGCGTACTCCTCGACGAGGTCCCACCGCTCGCGGGTCAGCGGGGCGCGTACGCGCTGGTCGACCCAGGCGGTGCCGACGCCCTGCAGGGGCTGCCCGCGCCACAGCGACAGGGCTCGCTCCCACGCCGCGGCGGCGTCCTCGGGCCGGTTCGCCGCCCGCCCCTCGGCGGCCAGGCGGCGGAAGCGGCACACGTCGACCTCGTCGGCGGGTACGGCGAGGGAGTAGCCGGCCGTGGTGCTGGCGATGCGCCCGCCCAGGGTCTTGCGCAGTTGTGAGACCTTGAGCTGGACGATGGTCTTGGCGGTCTTGGGCGGGTCTTCCTCCCACAGAGCCTCGATCAGCCGGTCGACCGGCACGTAGGCGCCGTGCGAGGCCGCGAGGAGCCCGAGCACGCACTGCTGCTGGGCGCCCTCGATCGGGATTTCAGCACCGCTGTCGCACACTTCGATCGGGCCGAGCACGCGGATGTCCATTGTGTCCGAGCCTAATGCGTCAAACCATCGTCATCTTCGCTGTTGGCGCAGAGCACGTCCTGCGGCCGGGTTCCGCGGACGCGGCGGCCTGGGAACGCGGCGTCCTTTGCCTGCTTTTTACGTTCGGTCGGCGCGCTCGACGCCCACGGTGATCTCGTTGCCGAGCCGGTAGCCCTGCAGCAGCCCCAGGTCGTCGCCGCTCCAGAACCTGCCGGGGTCGTACCAGTTGGGCCGGCGACCGGCGGGCAGCAGCCCCATCTCCTCGTACGTGACCGCCACGACCTCGGCGCAGTAGGCGCTCTCCAGCGTCTGCTCCCTGCGGCCGCGGCGCGGGATCCGGCCCCTGAACCAGCGGGCGGCCAGCCGGGTGGTGGAGGGGAACGGGGTGCCGTCGAGCCTGGCCACCGTGCGCAGGGCGGCGTCCTCCATCTCGCGCGTCGCCTCGGGGTCCAGCTGGCGCAGCCAGGGCCGCTGGTCGTACCGGTCGGCCCAGACCGTCACGGCGTCGCGCAGGTCGTGCAGCTGCACTCCGCGGTGGTGGGTGCCGGCCCACAGATCGGGCAGCGACCGGCCGAGCTCGGCGTGCCACATCATGGGCGGCAGGTCCTCGATCACGACGGCCATGCCCACGTGGTTGACCGGGCTGTTGGTCATCGTCTGGATGGCGCGGTCGGGCACCGAGCGCCCGCGGAAGATCCACAGGTCGCCGGTGCGCGTCACCTTGACGGCCTCGTCGAGAGTCAGCACACCGTTAGCCTAGGCACATGCGCTGGTGGAAGATGCTGGGTCTGGCCGGAGTCATGGGAGTGGCGGCCACGGGGGTGGTGATCGCGCGGGCCGAGCGGCGCCGCCGCGCCTACACCCCCGAGGAGATCAGGGCCCACCTGCGCGAGCGGGTCGACGCCGCGCGCGGTGACGGCCCGGACGAGGTCACGCCGACGGCCTGAGGCTGTGGACGAAGACCACGTTGGGATAGGCGGGGTTGTCGTCATAGCCCTCGACCCCGCCGAGGTAGGCGCGCTGGGAGTAGACCACCCAGGGCAGCGCCGCGGCCACCCGCTGGTCGAGCACCCTGTCGGTGGCCTGCTGGTACACCCGCTGCGCCGCCGCCTTGTCCGTCACGGTCAGCTCGGGCACGGAGTCGAGCAGCGCGTCCAGGTTGTGGTCGCGCAGGTAGGACAGGTTGAACTCCGGCTTGTCGGCGCTGTGGAAGACGTTGCCGAAGTAGGAGTAGCCGTCGGCGTAGTCGGGCCACCAGTACATGATGAAGATGTCCTGGCCGTGCTTCTTGCCCAGCTCCCACTGCGCGTTCCAGTTCATGGGGCGGGCGTCGAGGGTGACGTTGAGCGGGCGCAGCGCCGCCCGCAACCTGGAGACGAGCACGTGCTGGTCGGGCTGGCCCTGCCCGTACGTCACGCGCAACTGCAGCGGCTCGCCGCCCGGGCCGTGGCCGGCGGCTTGCAGCAGCCGGGCGGCGCCCTCCAGGTCCTGCTTCGGCTCCTTGCCCGGCACGTGGCCGAGCAGCCCGTCCGGTACGATGCCGCTGGCCGGGCCCACGGCGCCGCGCAGCGCGCGCACCACACCCTGGTAGTCGACGGCCTTCTGGACCGCGCGGCGCACCCGGATGTCCTTCATCGGGCCGCGCGCGGTGTTGAACAGCATCATCGCCGTGGTGAACGAGCGCCGCTCCGACGTGCGGATGCCCGCCTTGGCCGAGGCCCTGGCGAACAACGCGGGTGAGAGCCGGTCGACGAAGGTCGCCTCGCCGTCCAGCAACATCTGGTACGCCCGTTTCGGGTCCGGCACGGCACGGTACTTCACCGTGTTGTAGTGCGGCCGGTGCCAGCCGCCCCAGTAACCGTCGTACGCGGTGAGCGTGAGCTCCTCCTCCGCCCCCTTCTGCCACTGGGACACGGTGTACGGCCCTGTGCCCGCGTCCCTTCCCTGCGCGAACCACTTCGTCAGGTCGGGGGCGGCCTTGGTGTCGTAGATGTAGGCGGCGTACCCGGCGGAGGCCACCAGGTCGAGCGGGACGGGGTAGCGCAGCGTGAAGGTCACCGTCAGCGGGCCGTCGACCCTGATCGAGGAGACGGCGTTCCAGATGTAGGAGGCGCCGGTCTTGGCCTTGATGGTGCGCTCGATCGAGGCCTTGACGGCCGCCGCGTCCAGCGGCCTGCCCGTGTGGAAGGTCACGCCCGAGCGGATGGTGAACGTCCAGGTGCGGCCGTCGCCCGAGGCCTGCCAGGACGTGGCCAGGCGTGGGGTGGCGAGTTTGGTGACCGGGTTCCAGAGGGTGAGGGTCTCGTAGATGTTCTGGAAGGCGATGATCTCGTTGGAGTAGGAGCGGCTCGGGTCCCACTCGGTGATCACGTCGCCGTTGTCGACGTGCACGAAGGGGGACGTCCCCTGCGGGGCCTGGCGCACCTCTGCAGGAGGCGAGCACGCCATGAGGAGCGCCAGCGCCGCGGCCGCAACGAGACGACTGCGCAACGCGTCCTCCTCCGTCACCGACGTACCCGGGGAAACCTACTGCATGATCATGAAAACATGTCCAAAACTCCCGAAAAATTGGGCAATCTGGTGATCGAATTGCTATCCTCAGGGCTTGTCCCGTCCGGGGTTGCCAGCAGGGGACCGACCGGAGTGAGGTGCCATGGGTCGTAGCCGAACGATCCGCATGAAGATCATCGGAATCCTACTGGTGCCTCTGACCTCCATGGTGGTGTTGTGGGGCGTCATCACCGCCGTCACCGCCACCGAGAGCTTGGAGCTACGGGAGTACAAGACACTCTGGACGAACCTCCGCCATCCAGCGTACAAACTGATCAACGAGATCCAGCGGGAGCGTCTCGTCTCGGCCAAGCACTTGCGTCACATGGCGGCCCAGCCCGCGGTGGAGACGCAGCGTAGCCGTACCGACGCCGCCGAGCTAACTTTCAGGCGGCTCTCGGAAAGCTCCAAGGACGAATCGGAAGAGATCCGCACGCAGGTGAACGCGGTGTACACGCAACTGAACAGGCTCGACGTGATCAGAGGAGAGATCGACACGAGCCTGAGCGACCGCCTGCACGCCGTGGAGTCCTACGACGCGATCATCGACACCCTGTTCGGCCTGCACCGCCGCGTCGCGCTCATCGACGACATCCCGATCTACGAGCAGTCACGTGTGGTCATCGACATGAGCTACGCCAAGGAGCTGCTCACCCGCGAGCAGGCCATCGCGCTCGGGCCGACCACGGCGGCGGAGCGCAGGACGTTCACGCAGATCGTCGGCAACCGGCGCTTCCTCGTCGACCAGGCACTCGGTGAGCTCGACCCGCCGCTGCGCGACCCCCAGGTCGCCCTGATCACGTCCGCGGCCTACCAGCGGATGCGCATGATGGAGGACCAGATCATCTCGGGCCGCTCGCCGGGCGACTGGTTGAGCGTGAGCGAGGAGCTGGCCAAGTCGTTCCAGGACGTCCAGATGCGGGCCAGCATCGACCTGAACGCACGCGCCGACCCGGTGGCCGACGAGGTGCTCAACCGGGCGCACCTGCTGGCGGGCACGGCCCTCGTCCTCGTGATCGTGTCGATCGTGTTCTCGCTGCGGATGGGCAACCGGTTGTCGCGCGAGCTCGGCGCGCTCCGGCTGGCCGCGCTGGAGGTGGCGCAGGAGCGCCTGCCGCACGTGGTCGGCAAGCTGCGCGGGGGCGAGCGGGTCGAGCTGCCCGAGGTGTCGGTGGCGAGCAGCACCGTCGAGATCGACGACGTCGGGCAGGCCTTCTCCACGGTCCAGCAGACCGCCGTCGAGGCCGCCATCGGGCAGGCTCGGCTCAACGAGGGCGTCGGCCACGTCTTCCGCAACCTGGCCAGGCGCAGTCAGACGCTGCTGCACCGCCAGCGCATCCAGCTGGAGGACATGCAGCACCGCGCGACCGACCCGGACGCCCTTGAGGACCTGTTCAAGCTCGACCACCTCACCACCCGCATGCGCCGCCACGCCGAGGGCCTGATCATCCTGTCGGGCGCCACGCCGGGCCGCGGCTGGAGCCGCCCCGTGCCGCTGCTCGACGTGGCCCGCGGCGCGGCCGCGGAGGTGGAGGACTACCCGCGGGTCACCGTCGAGCCGATGTCCGGCCAGCGCCTGGCGGGCCCCGTCGTCGGCGACGTGATCCACCTCGTGGCGGAGCTGATCGAAAACGCGACCGTCTACTCCCCCGCCCACACCCAGGTCATCGTGCGGGGCGAGGAGGCGGCCAGGGGGTTCGCCTTCGAGGTGGAGGACCGGGGGCTCGGATTGAGCGCAGAAGTGCTGGCCGAGCTCAACGAGCGGCTGGCCAGCCCGCCGGAGTTCGACCTGGCCGACAGCGACAGGCTCGGCCTTTTCGTCGTCTCCCGCCTGGCCGCCAGGCATGACATCCGCGTGACACTACGCGGTTCACCATATGGAGGGACCACCGCGATCGTGTTGATCCCGGCTGAGCACGTGGCGGATCCGAACCCGGAGCCCCACGTCAAGGAACCCGCTCGACCCATGCGGGTGGTGCGCAGTGAGTGACAACAGCCCGGAAGAGCGCTGGCTGGACGAGGACGCCGGTCCGATCGTCCCCGCCTATCTGCTGACCAGGGGCCGTACGGTGCCCGCGAGCGAGGCCATCGACCTCATCGCGGTCATCATCACGTCCGGCGGCCTGACGACGCCGCGCGGCCTCGACCCCGAGCACCTGATCATCCTGCAGAAGTGCACCCAGCCGACCCGTCTCGTGGACGTGGCGGCCGAGCTCAACCTGCCCATCGGCGTGATCAGGGTGCTGGTCGGCGACCTGCACGCGCGCCAGCTCGTGCAGGTCGAACACCCGCCCCCGCGCCCGACGCGAAGGTGCTGCTCGAGGTGATCAGCGGGCTGAAGGCACTGTGACCACCCGTGGCAGCGCGCGGCTCAAGGCGCGCTGCCCGGCCCTGTGGCCAGCACGTCCTCCGCGCGGTGGCAGGCCACCTGACGCCCCCGCACCTCCCTGAGCGCGGGCGGCCGCTCGCATTCCGGCGCGGCCAGCGGGCAGCGGAACCTGAACGGGCAGCCCGTCCCCGCGGGCACGGCCTCCGTCACTCCCCTTGCCTGCGGCGGCGGACCGCCGAGCTTCGGCACCGCGTCGCGCAGCGCCAGGGTGTAGGGGTGGGCGGGGTTCGCCAGCAGGTCGCGCGTGGGCCCCGACTCGACGACCCGGCCCGCGAACAACACGTGCGAGGTGCGGCAGAGCCGCTCCACGACGGCGAGGTTGTGGGTGATCAGCAGGCGCTCGGTGTCCAGCGAGGCGATCAGGTCGAGGATCCGCGCCTGGACGGTGACGTCGAGCGCGCTCGTGGGCTCGTCCAGGATGAGCAGGCGAGGGCCGGCCGCCAGGGCCCTGGCGATCACCACCCGCTGGCGCTGGCCTCCCGAGAGCTGGTGCGGCCTGCTCGTGGCCAGGCCGGGATCGAGGCCGACCTGTTCGAGCAGTTCCGGCACCCTGGCTCTGGCGGTGCGGGACCCCCGCACCGCCAGAGCCTCGGCCACGGAGGCGCCGACGCGCATCCTGGGGTCGAGGGCCTCGGCCTGGAAAACGGGCTGGACGTCCTTCCGGAACTTCCGCATGTCCGCTTTTTTGAGTATTTGGTCGCCGTACCAGATATTTCCGGAGATGGGGGTGAGGAGGCCCAGGAACGCGCGCGCCAGGGTCGTCTTGCCCGAGCCGCTCTCCCCGATCAGCCCGACCCCGCCCGCAGTGATGTCCAGGCTCACGTCGTGCACGACCGCGCGCCCGGCGTACCCGAGAGTCACCCGCTCGGCCCTGAGCATGGTCACGGCAGCGCCTCCAGCAACTCGCGCGTGTACGGGTGCGACGGCTCGGTCAGCACCCTCGCGGCGGGCCCCGACTCCACCACCTCCCCGTCCTTCATGACGAGCACCCGGTCGGCGATCGTCGAGACCAGGGCCAGATCGTGGGAGACGAGCAGGAGGGCAAGGTCGCGTTCCTCCCTGAGCCGGCGCAGCACGCCGACCACCTCGGCCTGCACGGTCACGTCGAGGGCGCTGGTGGGCTCGTCGGCGAGGATCACCTCGGCGCCCAGGGCGATGGCCAGCGCGATGGCGAAGCGCTGGGCCTGGCCGCCGGAGATCTCGTGCGGATAGCGGCGCAGGATCGCGCGGTCGAGCATGACCGCCGCCACGGACTCCGCCATGATCTCGTCCAGGCGCCCGTCCTTGCCGCTCCCGACGCCGTGGAGCCTGAGCGCTCGGCGCATCAGCACGCCGAGACGCGTGGCGGGGCTGAGCGCCGACTGGGGTGACTGCATGACGAGCGCGGCCCTCGCGCCGCGGATCTCGCGCAGCCGGCGCGGCGAGGCGGTCAGCACGTCGACCCCGCAGACCCTGACGTGCCCCGAGATGTCGGCGTTCTCGGTAAGGCCGAGGAGCGACAGCAGCGTGGTCGACTTGCCGGAGCCGCTCTCCCCCACGATCGCGACACACTCGCCCGCGCCCACGTCCAGCTCGGGAACGCCGGCCACCAGCCGCCCCGCGTAGCGCACCTGGAGATCGCGTACCTCGATCACGTGACCTTCCTCGCCCTGGGGTCGAGCGCGTTGCGCAGCCCTTCCCCCAGCATGTTGAACGCGAACGCCGTCACCAGGATCGCCAGCCCGGGGAACGTGCCGATCCACCAG
Source organism: Nonomuraea longispora (assembly GCF_004348345.1). Taxonomy (GTDB): domain Bacteria; phylum Actinomycetota; class Actinomycetes; order Streptosporangiales; family Streptosporangiaceae; genus Nonomuraea; species Nonomuraea longispora. The sequence goes on along the minus strand of NZ_SMJZ01000013.1, from coordinate 64,799 downwards.
TTCGTGGTGAACAACGTCTGCCCCTGCTGGACCATCAGCCCCCACTCCGCCGTCGGTTCCTGCGCGCCCAGCCCCAGGTACGACAGCGCCGCCGCGGTGAGGATCACGCCGCCCGCGTCCAGCGACATCTGGACGAGGACAGGCGTGAGGGAGTTCGGCAGCACGTGCCGCCAGACGATCAGCGGCGCGGGCACACCGAGGCACCGGGCGGCGTCCACGTAGGGGCGGGTGGCGATCGAGGCGGCCACGGACGCCGCCAGCCGGGTGTACCAGGGCCACCAGGTCACCGCGATCGCCAGGATGACCGTGGTCACGCTCGGCGGCAGCACGACCGCCAGCGCCAGCGAGAGCAGCAGCGCGGGGAAGGCCAGGAACACGTCCGTGACCCGCATGATCGCATCTCTGACCCAGCCGCCCGCGTAGCCGGCCACCACGCCCAGCGTGACACCGGCCAGCGCCGAGACCGCCAGCACGGACACGGCGATGGACAACGACGTGCGGGCGCCGTACAGAATTCTCGTGAGCACGTCGCGGCCGAGCTGGTCGGTGCCGAACCAGTGCGCGGCGCCCGGTGGCAGCGACCCCTCCAGAGGGCGCGGCTCGTCCGGGTACGGGGCGAGCCACGGCGCCATGATCGCGGCCAGCACGATCAGCACGATGAGCACCGCCCCCAAGGCGGCGAACCGGTCGGGGACCCGTGGCAGCAGGCGGCGCAGCGGCACCTCGGCGGTGGTCTCCTGGGGGCTCGTCATCGGGTCCTCGCCCGGGGGTCGAGGAAACCCTGGAGCACGTCCACGACCAGGTTGGCCAGCACGTAGACCAGCGCGACCAGGAGCGTGACGCCCGCGATCGCCGGCGTGTCGCGCGAGCGGATCGCCTCGGCGGCGTAGCTGCCCAGGCCCGGCCAGTTGAAGATCGCCTCGACGAGGAAGCCGTTGACGATCGAGTAGGCGAAGACCAGGGCGATCAACGCCAACACGGGGCTCAGCGCCGGTCGCAGGGCGAACTTGGTCAGGATGGACGTTTCGCCGAACCCGAGCGCGCGTTCCAGCCGGGCGTGGTCCTGGCCGGACTCCTCGATGAGGGTCGCCCTGGTCATCTGGGCGATGACGCCCGTGGGGTAGGCGGCCACGACCAGGGCCGGCAGCACCAGGTGGTGGAGGGTGCTGGTGAGGATGGGCCAGTTGCCGGTGATGAGGGCGTCGACGACGGTGATGTTGGTCCACAGGGTGAGGGGGCTGGTGGTGTCGAGCGAGGAGTCGTACTCACCGGCCACGGGGAACCAGTCGAGCCGGCCAGCGAGGAGGAGCTGGAGGGCGAGGGCCAGCCAGAAGACGGGGACGGAGACGGCCAGCATGCTGCCGAACCGTACCCCGAAGTCCGGAAATTTCGTCTTGTAGCGGGCGGCGAGCACGCCGATCGGGATTCCCACGACCACCGCGATCAGCAGCGCCGCCCCGACGAGTTCGAGCGAGGCGGGGAAGGCGAGATAGAGGTCGTCGCGCACGGGCTGCCGGGTGTGCAGGCTGACACCCCAGTCGCCGGTGACCAGGTCCCGCACGTAGGCGACGAGCTGCACCGGCAGCGGATCGTCCAGCCCGAACCTCTCGCGCGCCGCGTCGAGTTCCTCGGGAGTGGCCTTCGGCCCGGCGAAGGCCACCGCGGGATCTCCCGGCACCAGCCGCATGACGGTGAACGTGAGCACGACCACGCCGGCCACGACCAGGAGGGCCTGGCCGAGCCGGCGGGCCAGATAGCGCAGCATGCGGTCAGCGCGCGCGTTGGAGGTCGTAGAAGAAGACGACGTTGGGATAGGCGGGGTTGTCCACGTATCCCTTGACGTCCGCGGTGAGCGCGCGCTGGTAGGTCTGCACGTACGGCACCGCCACCGCCGCCTGCTCCTCGATGATCTTCTTCTGCAGGTCCTTGAACGCGTCGTCCGCCTTGAGCGCGTCGGTCGCCATGAGTTCGGGCAGCTTCTCGATGGCCGCGTCGATCTCACGGTCCTTCAGGTACGACAGGTTGAACCGCGGCTCGTCCTCGCTCTTGAACACGTTGAGGAACCACGAGTATGCGTCCGGATAGTCCGGATACCAGTACATGACGAAGATGTCCTGCCCCTGCTGCTTGCCCTGGTCCCACTGGGCGCTCCACGTCATGGGCTTGGCCTGCAGCGTGATGTTGAGCTTCTTCAGCGCCGAGCTGAGCAGCGTGACCAGCATCTTCTGGTCCTCGTCGCCCTGCGCGTAGGTGAGGGAGAGCCTCAGCTCGGGGTTGTCGGGGCCGTACCCGGCCTCGGCCAGCAGTTCCTGTGCCCTTCCCAGGTCGGGCTTGGGCTCCATGTCGCTCACGTGGCCGAGCAGCCCCTCCGGCACCATACCGCTGGCCTTCGAGCCCGAGCCCTTCAACGCCGCCGCCAGGCCGTCGTAGTCGATCGCTAGTTGCAGCGCCTGCCGGATCCTGACGTCCTTCGTCGGGCCCGCGGCCGTGTTGAACAGCACCAGCAGGTTCTGGAACGACGGCGACCGCGCGGTCCGGACGTTGTCGGTCATGCCGGCCTGCTCGAACAACTGCGGGTTCAGCCGCTGGACGAAGTTGACCTCGCCTTTCTGGAGCAGCTGCCACGCGGTGGTGATCTCGGGAGTGACCCGGAAGGAGACCTTCCTGTACTGCTCGGGCGTCCAGCCGCCCCAGTAGTCCTCGAACGCCTTCAGCGTGAGCTCGGTCTCCTTGCCCTTCTGCCACGAGTCGATCGTGTACGGGCCGGTGCCGGCGGTCGTCTTGCCGTCGGCGTCCACGGCGTCCACGTCGTAGATGTAGGCGGCGTAGCCGGAGGAGGCGACGAGGTCGAGCGGCGCGGCGCGCTTGAGGGTGAACTTCAGCGTGGTCGCGTCCACGGCCTCGATCCTGTCGACCGGGTCCCAGATGTAGGCCGCGCCGCCCTTCTTCCTGATCGTGCGCTCGATCGCCTTCTTCGCCGCCGCGGCGTCCATCGTGGCGCCCGAGTGGAACTTCACGCCCTGGCGGAGCTTGAACGTCCACTCCTTGCCGCCGTCGGCCGAGGTCCACTCGGTGGCCAGGCGCGGTTCGGCCTCGCGGGTCTGGAAGTTGTAGCGGGTCAGGCCCTCGTAGATGTTCGACAGGGCGACGATCTCGTTGGAGTAGGAGGTGGCCGGGTCCCAGTCGGTGACGACGTCGAGGTTCGGCGCGTAGACGAACGTGCTGTCGTTGGCCTTCGCGGTCTGCCTGGCGGCCGGTCCGGTGCCGTCCGCGGGCTGCGGTGTGCCTCCGGCGCCGCGCACCTGGCCGCCCGCGCACGCGGCGGCGGTCATGGCCAGGACGCCGGTGAGCCCGGCTACGAGCAAGCGCTTGTGCCAGCGCATGGTGGGGGGATCCTTTCGATCTGTCACCGGGCGAGGGGTCCGGCTGCTTTGACGTGTACGCGTACGGCGGGCTCGGAGAGATAGCTCAGTGGCACCTCGAGGAGATCCACGATCTCGACGCCGGAAGGGTCCGCCCCCGCCGCCACAGCTCGCGCCGCCGCCTCTTCCTTGGCCCTTTCGATGGCTTTCGGCCGACTATCTCCCGCAGGCAAGATCGTATCCACTCTGCCGCTCGCGAGGGCGATCGCGGCCCCCACGGCGTTGGCCACCTCGGCGTGCTCAGGGCGGATCACCCCGCTCACGCCCGGGATGCGGCCGGGCAGGATGAACGCCCCGCCGCCCACCGCGACCAGGGGCCGGTCGGTCCTGCCGAGCGTCATGCGATCCACCGCGTCCACGACCATCTCGTCGGCCACGAGCACCGCCCTGGCCAGGACGTCGGCGATCGTCTCCCGCCCGTCCCCCGCGCGCGGCCCTTTCTCGGGCCCGGAGCGCGCGGCCTGTCGGGCCAGGACGGACTCGGGGAGCCGACCGCGCCAGCCGGCCGACCCGGGCGGGGTACGGCCCGCCGCCACCGCCGCGTCGGTCATCGTGGCCGTGTCCCCGCCGAAGACCAGCGCCTCGCCGGCGATCCGGTAGCCGACGGAGTCGGGGCCGACGCCGCCGCCGCGCACCACGCTCCCGCCGCCGAGGGCGATGGCGAGGATGTCCGGCATCCGGAAGTTGGTCAGCACCCCGCCGATCTCGACCGCCGCCGCCGACTCGCGAGGGAAACCGCCGGTCAGCACCCCGAGGTCGGTGGACGTACCGCCGACGTCCACCACCACCGCGTCCGTCACGCCGGACAGGTGCGCGGCGCCGCGCAGGGAGTTGGCCGGGCCCGAGCCGATCGTCGCGACCGGCATCCGCTCGGCGTGCTCCACCGTCATGAGCGTGCCGTCGTTCTGCGCCAGGTACGGGCGCGCGCCCAGGCCACGCTCGGCCAGGGCGGCGGTCAGCGCGCCGGTCACGTGGGCGGCGACGCCGTACAGGGCGGCGTTCAGCACGGTGGCGTTCTCGCGTTCGAGCAGCCCCAGCGTGCCGATCTCGTGGCTGAGCGAGACCGGCAGGCCGTACTCGGAGGTGACCAGTTCGGCGACGAGGCGCTCGTGCTCGTCGCTCGCCGGGCTGAAGACGCTCGTGACGGCCACCGCGTCGGCCCGCACGCCGTCCAGGAAGCGGCGGACGGCTCCGAGGCCGGGCGCGCCGATCTCGCGGCCGTCGACGTAGTGCCCGCCGGGGACGATGGCCTCCCCCGCCGACACGGCCGCGCGCAGGTCGTTCGGCCAGCCCGACAGCGGGGGCACGGCGGTGGTGGCGGGGGCGCCGAGCCTGAGCACGGCGACCCGGCCGAGGTTCCTGCGTTCGAGGATCGCGTTGGTCGCGTGCGTGGTGCCCAGCATGATCCTGGCCACGCGGCTGCGTGCGCCGCCGCCCTGCCCGTCCCGCGCAGCGGGCGGGTCCTCGGCTCCTTCCAGCTCCGCCAGCACCGCGTCCATGGCCGCCCGCAGCCCTCCGGTCACGTCCGGGGTGGTCGGGCGCTTGGCCTTGGCCACCACCCGGCCGCCCGGGCCGAGCACGACCGCGTCGGTGTTCGTGCCGCCGACGTCGATCCCGATGCCGAGCTCCGGCAGGTCAGCCATGCGCGGTCAGCTCCTCGACGGGTACGTAGTCGTGGTCGTAGCCGAACGCCCTGGGACCGGCCGTCTCCAGTCCTTTGGGCGTGCGCCAGAGCGGGTCGCACGGCCAGGCGAGCACGCTGACGCGCTGGCCGTACCTCAGGCTCTCGGTCTGGACGGCGGCGGCCGTCTCGGTGTCCACGACGGTGATGAGGTCGGGCACCATGGCCCGCACGGCGCCGTCCTCGACGGCGATGAGGTTCTCGTTCTGCAGTTCCACGGTGAGACGGCGGCCGCGGTCGTCTCCGGTGCCCTCGATCGTGGCGGTCCCCCTGACGAAACCGCCGGTGGTGCGGCGGTCCACGTCGGTCAGCTTGCCGGTGATCAGGCGTACGGCGCCGAGGCGGTCCCGCAGCGCGCCGAGCGGGTCGACCGCGCCCTCGGTGGCCCTGCCGATCCCGATCGCGCGGGTGACCGTGCCCTCGATGACCGCGCCGCGGGCACGGCCAGCCGTGAGGACGTAGTCGGCCATCAGCGCGTGCGAGCCCGCGGCCACGCACACGGCCCGCGCCAGGCGTTCCGACCAGAGCCCGTCGATCGGGCGGATGGTCACGACATTTCCCACGATGTCAGACATGATCACGAGGTCTGCCGGGAGCCCGGCCACGTACATCGACACCATCTGCACCTCGGGGAACGCCCGGCCCATGCCGTCGGCGTCGAGCAGCGGCACCCCGAGGCGCGCGGCCCAGGCGACCGGCGCCACCCCGTTCGAGCCACCGATCTCGGAGGACATGATGGCGCTCGGCGGGCGGCCGAAGAGCCGCTCGACCTCCTCGGCGACGCGCTTGGGCTCGTCCTCCCCGTGGATCATCTCGTGCCCGACCGTCGGCGCCCCGATCCCGGACAGCGGCACGACCAGCGCGTCACCGGGCAGGTCGGCCAGATCGACCAGCGGCACCTCGCCGTACGCGCGGATGGCCCTGACCGCGGCCAGCGAACCCGCGCGCACGTCTCCCCCGCCGCCCGTGCCGAGGATCGCGCACCCGCGGGCGAGTGCGGGAATGTCACTCTCGTCAATGCTCATATGGCTGCACAACCAAGCACAAACCGTCTCAATGTGCCAGTCTGACATGTGAGGGACAAAACAGGTTGCGCCGTCGTACGGGCGGCCGCCATGCTCGATACCGGCACCTGAACCAGCGGAAAGGACCTCCCATGACCACCCGGCGAATGCGCGTGCGGCGCCGTACGGGCGTGTCCTGGGTGCGCCGAGGCTGATCCTCCCGGCCCCGGCCCCGCCCGGATTCCCAGGCGGGTGGGGGCGCTGGTGTGCCCGGCGATTTCATACGTCGCTCCAGGCGGGTTCGATTCCCGCACCCGCCACGAGCCCTCGTGGCGCAGCGGAGAGCGCACCTGTTTCCGATGCAGGAGGCCGCTGGTTCGATTCCAGCCGGGGGCGCTGGTACATCTGAGGTGAGCAACCGGGAGGACGCATGCGGATTTCGGTGGCCGCCGACAGCAAGGACGGCGTGGCCGAGCGGGTCGTGACGGAGCTGCGCAGGCGCGGGCACGACGTGGTCACCCACGGCGCGCTCGGCGACGGCGAGCGCGCCGACTGGGCGTGGGCCTGCGAGCTGGCCGCGAAAGACGTCAGCGAAGGGCGGGCCGACCAGGCGGTCGTCTGCTGCTGGACGGGCACGGGCGCGTCCATCGCGGCGAACAAGGTGCCCGGCGTACGAGCCGCGCTCTGCGTCGACGCCTACACCGCCGACGGCGCCCGCACCTGGAACGACGCCAACGTCCTCGCGCTCAGCCTCCGGCTGACCTCCGACGTGGTGCTCGGCGAGATCCTCGACGCCTGGTTCGAGGGGCGGCCCAGCACCGACGCCGCCGACCTCGCGAACGTCTCCCATCTCGACGAAATCTGACTGCGCTTGGGGCGCATGTCCAATGTGCGGTGCACGCATTGCGGGCAGGCGCTGGAGACCGGGTTCATCATGGACTCCGGCCAGAGCTCCCAGGGATGTCGGTGCGGGCGTTTAGGGTGCTGGGCATGACCGACGTGCTGCTCCGTGGCGTGCTCCCCTGGAGGCTCGGCTCAACCGCCGACATCCTCGTCCGCGACGGCCGGATCGCCCGGGTCTGCCAGGGTGTGGACGCGCCCGCCGCCCACGTGGTCGACGTCGCGGGTCAACTGGTGCTGCCCGGCCTCGTCGAGGCCCACTGCCACCTCGACAAGACCCTCTACGGCGGGCCCTGGGTGCCTCACTCCGCCGACGACACGCTCGCCGGCCGCATCGGCAACGACCTCGCCCGCCGCGGCGAGCCGGGCGTGCCGAGCGTCGAGCGGATCGGCGCGCTGCTGGAGCTCATGAGCGCGGCCGGCACCACCCATGTGCGCTCCCGCACCGACATCGACCCCGAGGTCGGGCTGCGCGGCGTGGAGGCCGTGCGCGAGGCGTCCGCCCGTTCCCCGGTCGACGTGCGTCAGGTCGCCTTCCCGCAGCACGGCGTGCTGACCGACCCGGGCACCGCCGAGCTGCTCGAAGAGGCGCTGAAGGGCGGCGTCGAGGCGGTCGGCGGCATCGACCCGGCCGGCGTCGACCGGCTGGCGCGGGGCTTCGCCGACGCGGGCGTGGCGCTCGCGACCTGGGCCGTCTACAGCTATCCCGTGCCGCCGATCAAGAAGCTGCGGGCCGCGGGCGTCACGATCGCGTGCGGGCACGACGGCATCCGCGATCTGTGGGGCCCCTACGGCAGCGGCGTGACAAGCTACGGCCTGTCCGAGGGCGACCGGGCCGACCTGGTGGTCGTGCCCTCCGGAGGCCCCCACGGAGGCCCCCACGGAGGCCGTGGTCGTTCACCCTGCGCGCACTCTGGTCATGAAAGACGGCGTAGTCCTGCACAATTGACCGGCGGGACCATCGAAAGGCAACCAAGTGCTCTCTATTCACCAGCGGATCGCGGCAGAGCTCGGCGTACGCGACGGGCAGGTGCAGGCGGCCGTCGATCTGCTCGACGGCGGCGCGACCGTGCCGTTCATCGCGCGATACCGCAAAGAGGCCACCGGCGCCCTCGACGACGCGCAACTGCGCACGCTCGAGGAGCGACTGCGTTACCTGCGCGAGCTGGAGGAGCGCCGGGCGGCCATCCTGGAGTCGATCGAGTCGCAGGGCAAGCTCGACGACGAGCTGCGCGAGCAGATCATGGCGGCCGAGACCAAGGCCAGGCTCGAAGACATCTACCTGCCTTACAAGCCCAAACGGCGCACCAAGGCGCAGATCGCCCGGGAGCTGGGGCTGGAGCCGCTGGCCGACCGACTGCTCACCGATCCCTCGATCGACCCGGTCGCCGCCGCCGAGGGCTTCGTCACCGAGGGGGTCGCCGACGCGTCCGCGGCCCTCGAAGGGGCCAGGGCGATCCTGATCGAGCGCTTCGCCGAAGACGCCGACCTCATCGGCGCCCTGCGCGAGCAGCTGTGGAACCGCGGGCGGCTGGTGTCGAAAGTGCGCGAGGGCAAGGAGGAGGCGGGGGCCAAGTTCTCCGACTACTTCGATTTCGGCGAGCCGTTCACCAAGCTGCCCTCCCATCGCATCCTGGCCATGTTCAGGGGCGAGAAGGAAGAGATCCTCTCCGTCACGCTCGAGCCCGACGACAGCCCCGACTACGAGATGCGCGTCGCCTCCCGGTTCGGCGTCTCCGACCAGGGCAGACCGGCCGACAAGTGGCTGACCGAGACCGTGCGCTGGGCCTGGCGCACGCGCATCCTGGTGCATTTGGGCATCGACCTACGCATGCGGCTGTGGCAGGCGGCCGAGGAGGAAGCGGTGCGGGTGTTCGCGGCCAACCTGCGCGACCTGCTGCTCGCCGCCCCGGCCGGCAGTCGGCCGACGATGGGCCTCGACCCCGGCCTGCGCACCGGCGTGAAGGTCGCCGTGGTCGACGCCACGGGCAAGGTCGTCGAGACGGCCACGATCTACCCCCACGAGCCCAGGCGGCAGTGGGCCGAGTCGCTCGCCGTCCTCGGCGCGCTCGCGCAGCGGCACGGGGTCGAGCTGATCGCCATCGGCAACGGCACCGCGTCGCGCGAGACCGACAAGCTGGCCGGCGAGCTGGTCCAGCACATGCCGTCGGTGACGAAGATCGTGGTCTCCGAGGCCGGGGCCTCTGTCTACTCCGCCTCCCCCTACGCCTCGCAGGAGCTGCCCGACCTCGATGTGTCGCTGCGCGGCGCGGTCTCCATCGCCCGCAGGCTGCAGGACCCGCTGGCCGAGCTGGTCAAGATCGATCCCAAGTCGATCGGCGTCGGCCAATACCAGCACGACCTCGCCGAGTCCAAGCTCTCCCGCTCGCTCGACGCGGTGGTCGAAGACTGCGTCAACGCCGTCGGGGTCGAGGTCAACACCGCGTCGGCGCCACTGCTCACCCGTGTGTCCGGCATCGGCTCCACGCTGGCCGAGAGCATCGTCCGCCACCGCGACGCCAACGGCCCCTTCCGCACGCGCTCGGCGCTGAAGAGCGTGCCCAGGCTCGGGCCCAAGGCGTTCGAGCAGTGCGCCGGCTTCCTGCGCATCCGTGGCGGCGACGACCCGCTCGACGTCTCCAGCGTGCACCCTGAGGCCTACCCCGTGGTGCGGCGCATCCTCGACGCCGTCAAGAGCGACCTCAAATCGCTGGTCGGCAACAGCGCGGCGCTGCGCTCGCTGCGGCCCGACGACTTCACCGACGACACGTTCGGCCTGCCCACGATCACCGACATCCTGCGCGAGCTGGAGAAGCCCGGCCGTGACCCGAGGCCCGCGTTCAAGACGGCCACCTTCAAGGAGGGCGTCGAGAAACTTTCCGACCTGACGCCGGGCATGATCCTGGAGGGCGTCGTCACGAACGTGGCCGCGTTCGGCGCCTTCGTCGACGTCGGCGTGCACCAGGACGGCCTCGTCCACGTGTCGGCCATGTCCCGCACCTACGTCAAGGACCCCCGCGACGTGGTCAAGCCCGGCGACATCGTGCGCGTCAAGGTCCTCGACGTCGACATCCCCCGCAAACGCATCTCCCTGACGCTGCGCCTGGAAGACGAGATCACCACCCAGTCGCCTTCCGACGGCCCCCGCCGCGGTGCCGGCCGCGGTGCCAGCCGCGGTGCCAGCCATCAGGGCACGCGCCCCGCCGACGACGGCCGCGACGGCGGGCGCGGCACCGGCAACCGGGGCGACGGCGATCGCAGCGATGGCGGCAGAGGCAACGCCGGGCGTGGCGACGGCGGACAGGGCGCCCGTGGCGACGGAGGCCAGCGTGGGCGCGGTGGCCAGCGCCGCCCCGCACCCACGGGCGCCATGGCCGAGGCCCTGCGCAAGGCCGGCCTCACCGGCGACGACTGACCTCCGCAGCGCTTCACCCTGTCGGCCTCGGTGTTCGGCGGGTTGCCAGCTCCTGGCTGCCCAAGGGCGCGTGCGAATTGTTGAGCGACAACCCACACTTCTCAGCTATGCGTCCACCGTCGCCGGGCGGGGTCGCCGGGCGGGGTCGCCGGGCGGAACGCTCATGCGGGCACGTGTGGTCCTCGCGTCCGGAGGGCCGGACCGGCGAGGGGCCGGTTCCGAGTGGCAGGCTCGGACGGGCCGGAGCGGGGGCTCAGGCTACGGGATGAGGCTGTTGGCGACAGGGGCGGTACGGTCGGATGGTGAGCACAGAGGCGTTTTCCACGGCTGTCGTCCAGGCTCGTGACCTGCTCAGGTGGCGTTCGCCCTTGCGGACCGAGCTCTGGGCGGCCCGGATCACGGCCGGGTTGGCGCCGGAGCAGGTACGACCCTTCCTGGACGAGCTGGCGGCGGACGGCGGTCCAGAGGCGCGGCTCACACTGGTCGCTCTCGCCGCGGTCAACGCCGGCCGCCCGTCGCCTTTCCCCGGCGCATCCGATGCGCCGGACGTGGCGGCCGACCCCCTGGCAGGGGACGGCGACGCGGTGCGGGACGGCGACGCGGTGGCGGGAACCGGGGTGTACACCGACGCCGCCCGAGGGCTCGACGAGACCCTCGCCGGATGGGTGCGCCGGATGGGGCGGGTGACGTGCGAGGGCGCCTGGTACGGCAAGGCCGACCCGTACGGCGAGCAGGTGCTGGCGGTCCTCTCCTACCGCTACGACAACGGCAAGGAGCCGCACATCCTGGTGGTCGGCATCGACCAGCCGCATGGCGGGCTGGCGGTCGACGCGCTGGTCGAGGAGGTGAAGTTCCTCGACGATCTGGGGCTGGCGGCGGCCGAACCGGGAACGGTGGCCGGGCGCATCCTGGACGCGTTCGAGCTGGGTGACCGGATCATGGGGGTGGAGGTCGCGGACACGCTGGCGAGCGTGCGGCCGCTGGCGATCACACGCGCCCAGGGTGTCCCTGGGCTGGTACGCGGAGCGTCCGACGACACCCTGGCCCGGTTCCGGGATCTGCCGGACGTGCCGGGAGCACGGGAGGCGTTCGAGAAGCTGGCCGAGTTCGTCGGGGATCGGCCGCTGTGGTGGAGCCCGCGGCGGGTCTCGGCGTTCCTGACGTCGTGGTTGCCCAGGGAGGCGATCCTGTCGGAGGCGGCCATCGCGGCGATGCCGGAGGTGGTCCGGGCCTGGAGCCGGTTCAGCGGCGGTCATCCGGCGGTGCTGCGCCAGGTCGACGAGGACGCGCCCCGCCTGCCGGCGCTCATGGCCGACGACTCCCTGGCCGGGCTGGGCAAACGCATCGCCCGGAACCGCCTCTGACCCCTGACCGGGCCACCAACGCACCCAGTCCCGACCAGAGGTCACGGGCCGGCGGACATCTCGCCGGAAACGGGCGCTGGACGCGTTCGACGCGGCACTGACCCTGGGCGTTGCATGCGCACAGCGAAGGCCGGGACAGGCGGATCCTGCCGCGACGAGTCCTGATCTCGTTCCCCTGCGGCCACCTACGGCGATGCTGGACGTGACCAGGGGACACCACGCGATGAGCAAGGCGTCCTTCGCGTGGACGCAGCTTTCCGAGGAAGCCGACGCTTAGTCCTGCATTCATCAGGGCTGCCAGGGCCGGCACGCCGGCGGCAACCGGCGCGCCGGCCCTATGGAGCCGGACATCAGAAGTCGCGAATGGATCACCATGGCCGATTGGGGAAGCGCTGAGAATCGCAGACGGCGCAATGGCGGAAATAGGTCGTAAGATAATCGATCGATTGAGTATCGCCTATCTGGCGACGGTGACGGCGGACGGCCGGCCGCGCGTACATCCGGTCTGCCCTTTCTTCCACGGCACCGGGATATGCGTGGGCCTGATCGAGACCTCACCGAAACGCCGTGACCTACTGCGCGACGGAAGGTATGTCCTCCACGCGCTCCCTGGTCCCAGCGACGCCGAATTCCGGCTCCGAGGGTGGGCTCGCGCGGTGGATGACGGAGAACGCGCCGAACTGGCCCGTGCGGAGCGCGGGTCGATACCGGACACGAGCCGGGTGTTCGAACTGCTCATCGCCACCGCGCACACCACCGTCTACCGTCCGGGGAAGAATGACCTTCCTGCCCCCACCCGCCGTCGATGGACCGCCGCCCTTGCCGACATCGCTCACTGGGTGGCGGGACGGCCGGCCCGGGGATGGTGGCACGAGGTCGAGGTCAACCCGTCCGATCTGACGGTTTCGCGGCATCCACCGCCATCCGTCGCTTCCTGACGGGCTGGTGACCGTACTGAGCCGCGTATCCGGCGTGAGCCGGCTCTATCCCCATGTCAAGCGACGAGCAGCCGACCAACAACCCGTTCTATCCCGGCACAGCGGCGGGGCCGAACCTAGCTCGGGGATGCGGTGGTGGCCGGCGATCCCGACGAGCTCGGCGTCGGGATAGCGGGCGAGGATCTCCCGGCCGCGGGGCAACTCGGCCGCCGCGGGTTCGAGGTAGATGCGCCGGATGTCCAGCAGGTTGTCACGTGTGGTGATGCTCATGTCACTCCCCTTGCCAGGCTATCCGGGCTGGTCCAGTGGGCAGGCATAGGCGGTCCTGGAGGCGAGCTGCCACGTCCGTACGCCGGCCCCGCACCGCCGGCACCGTTCACGCTTGTAGACCCAGCGTTCGTGGGGCGCGTCCGGGTCGCTGACGACCTGCCCGGCGTCGCGCCCGAGCGGCATGTACGCGGTCGCCGCCTCCCACAGGCGGGCGGCGGCGTCGGGGCCGATGCCGCGCGCGCCCGGGTGCAGGCCGGTCAGGAACAGCAGTTCCGCCCGCCACGCGTTGCCGATACCCGCCAGCACGCCCTGGTCGAGGACGGCCGCGCCGACCGGGCCGCGGAAGGCGGTGAGCCGTTCGACGGCCTCGGAGGGCTCGGCGTCCCGGCGGAGCGGGTCGGGGCCGAGTGAGGCGCGCAGCTCGGCGAGGGCCTGTGGTCCGAGCGGCTCGCACCGGATGGGGGCGATGAGGTCGTACGCCACCTCCTCGGTGGCCAGCCGGAGCCGGGTGCCGGGCCTGGGAGCGGTTGCCGGGTCGGCGTGGCGCAGGAAGAGGCCGCGCATCCCGAGGTGCACGTGGATGGTGGGGGCTCCGTCGACGTGGTAAAGGAGGTGCTTGCCCACGGCCTCCACCTCGGTGACGGCCCGCCCGTCGTAGGGGCGGGCGTCGAAGCGGCCCTGAGGGCTGGTGGCGCGCACGACGCGGCCGGAAAGCGCCGCGTGCTGCTCGCCGGCGTGGCGGTGAACGAGATGTCCTTCGGGCATATCTCCGATCTACCCGCTGAGCTGGGCCGAGGCGCTGGACAACAACATGTCGAGCGCCGTCGGGTACGCGCTGTCGTTCATGTGGGCGACGAGCAGCGGCGCGGTGGCGGCGATGTTGGGGTGGGTGGCGGCGGGCAGCCGGGCGTACGTGTCGCGCCACACCTCTTCGTCGGCCTCCCGCGCGGCCTTGGGGAGGGCGAGGGTGGCGGCGTCGAGGATGGCGAAGGCCAGGCTCTGGTCGATGAAGGCGTGGTAGACGCGCACGGCGTCGTCGTCGGGGAAGCCGGCACCGCGCAGGACGCCGAGGATGGCCTCGTCTCCCGCCACCTCGTTGGGCCGGCCGGTGACGCGGCTGGCGGTCAGCACGGCGGCCTGCGGGTGGGCGAGATAGGCGTGGTGGATGCGCAGGCCGAGGTCGCGCAGGTCGGCCCGCCAGTCGCCGGTGGCCGTCCAGCCGGCCATGGCGTGCCCGTACAGCTCGTCGGCGATGGCCAGGACCAGGTCGTCCATGCCGCGGAAGTAGCGGTAGACGGCGCTGGCGTCGGCCCCGAGCGCGAGGCCGAGACGGCGGGCGGTGAGCCCGGCCGCGCCGTGCTCGCGCAACATCCGCAGCGCGGTCTCGACGATGAGCCGGTGGGTCAGGACCTGTCCGTGTTTGGTGGGGCGCCGCCGCCTGCGCGACGCCTCATCGACCACCCGTTTTGCCACAGTACGCCCCTTATGCCAACGCCATTGACGTTGATAACCCTAAGGCATTGGATAAACGACACACCCCTCAAATCCGCATAAAAGGGGATCTATCGTCATGCGTATCCTCCTCGTCGGCTCCGGCGGCGTAGGCACCGCCATCACCAGGATCGCGGCGCGCCGTCCCTTCTTCGAGCACATGGTCGTCGCCGACCACGACCTCTCCCGCGCCCAGGCGGCCGTGGCCGCACTGGGTGAGCGGGCGGGCAGGTTCACCTCGGCCAGGGTCGACGCCGCCGACGGCGCCGCCGTCACCGCGCTGCTCGCCGGGCACGGCTGCGACGTGCTGCTGAACGCCACCGATCCCCGGTTCGTGTCGCCGCTGTTCGAGGCCGCGCTCGCGGCCGGGGCGGGCTATCTCGACATGGCGATGTCGTTGTCGCGGCCGCACCCCGACCGGCCGTACGAGAAGGTGGGGGTGAAACTGGGCGACGAGCAGTTCGCCCGGGCGGACGCGTGGGCCGCGTCCGGCAGGCTCGCGCTGGTCGGCATGGGCGTGGAGCCGGGCCTGTCCGACGTCTTCGCCCGCTACGCAGCCGACGAGCTCTTCGACGAGATCGAGGAGATCGGGGTCAGGGACGGCGGCGACCTGACCGTCGAGGGGTACGCGTTCGCGCCGTCGTTCTCCATCTGGACCACCATCGAGGAATGCCTCAACCCGCCCGTCGTCTACGACAAGGATCGCGGCTGGTACACCACGGAGCCGTTCAGCGAGCCGGAGATCTTCGACTTCCCCGAGGGCATCGGCCCGGTCGAGTGCGTCAACGTCGAGCACGAGGAGGTCGTGCTGGTCCCTCGCTGGGTGGACGCCGGCCGGGTCACCTTCAAGTACGGCCTCGGCCAGGACTTCATCGACAAGCTCAAGGCCCTGCACGCCATGGGCCTGGCCGGCACCGAGCCGATCGAGGTCAGGTCCGGCCAGGGGACCGTCCTGGTGGCACCGCGCGACGTGGTCGCCGCCGCCCTCCCCGACCCGGCAGGGCTGGGTGGGCACATGCGCGGCAGAACCTGCGCCGGCACGTGGGTGAAGGGCGTCAAGGACGGACGGCCACGCGAGGTGTACCTGTACCACGTGGTGGACAACGCATGGTCGATGCGCGAGTACGGCTCCCAGGCCGTGGTCTGGCAGACCGCCGTCAACCCCGTCGTCGCGCTCGAACTGCTGGCCGGTGGGGTGTGGAAGGGCACGGGCGTGCTGGGGCCGGAGGCGTTCGACGCGCGCCCGTTCCTGGACCTGCTGGCCGCGTACGGCTCACCGTGGGGCCTGCGCGAGCAGTGAGGGGGCCGGAGGAAACACAGGGAACGGACACAGGATCATTGAGATGCGACGACCCGTACACCGGAGGTTGACCCCTTGAGCATCGCCGACGATCCCGACCGCGCCCCCGCCCGCTCCCACCTCTATGCCATGGGCCTGTCGGACGAGGACATGCGCCGCCCCGTGGTGGGCATCGCCTCCACCTGGACCGGCACCATGCCGTGCAACCTGAACCACCGCGAGCTGGCCGCGCACGTGGCCGACGGCGTACGCGCGGCGGGCGGGCTGCCGATGGAGTTCAACACCATCGCCGTCTCCGACAACCTGACCATGCACACCCCCGGCATGCGCACCTCGCTGATCAGCCGCGAGGTGATCGCCGACTCCATCGAGCTCATGGGCCGGGCGCACTCCTTCGACGCCCTGGTGGCCATCGTCGGCTGTGACAAGACCGTCCCGGCCGCCATCATGGCGCTGGCCCGGCTGGACGTGCCCGCGGTCGTCCTCTACAGCGGCAGCATGCTGCCGGGCCGCTGGCGCGGACGCGACGTCACCATCCAGGACATGTGGGAGGCCCTCGGCGAACGCGCCGTCGGCCGCCTCGACCAGAGCGAGCTCGACGACCTGGCCCGGCACGCCTGTCCCGGCGCCGGCACCTGCGCCGCCCAGTACACCGCGAACACCATGGGCAGCGTCGCCGACTTCCTCGGCCTGGCGCCCTTCGGCACGGGCGACATTCCCGCGGTGGCCCCGGAGAAGGACGCCGCCGCCCGGCGCGTCGGCCAGATGGCCATGGAGGCGCTGGCCCGTGACGCGCGCCCGTCGCGCATCCTGACCGAGGACGCCCTGCACAACGCGATCGTCTCGGTCGCGGCCATGGGCGGCTCCACCAACGCCGTCCTGCACCTGCTCGCCATCGCCCGCGAGGCGGGGCTGCCGCTCGCCATCGACGCGATCGGCGAGGTGTGCCGCCAGGTGCCGATCATCACCGGGCTCAAGCCGAGCGGCGGCCCCTACACCGCAGCCGACCTGTGGCGGGCGGGCGGCACCTCCCTCGTGGTCCGCCGCCTGCTGGAGGCCGGGCTGCTCAGGGAGAACGTCACCCTGGTCGACGGCCGTACGCTCGCCGACGTCGCCGCGCAGGCCGAGGAGAGGCCGGGGCAGAAGGTGGTGGCCGACGCGCGGCAGCCGTTCAAGGCCCGCGGCGCGCTGGCCATCCTGCGCGGCTCGCTCGCACCCGACGGATGCGTGCTCAAGCTGGGCGGCAAGGACGACTTCCGTCACGAGGGCCCGGCCAGGGTGTTCGACTCGGAGGACGCGTGCATCGCCGCCATCGAGGCGGACCTGATCGTGCCCGGCGACGTCATCGTGGTCCGTTACGAGGGCCCGGCGGGCGGGCCGGGCATGCGCGAGATGCTCTCGATCACCGGCCCGCTGGTCGGCCGGGGCCTCGGCGCCTCGGTGGCCCTCGTCACCGACGGGCGCTTCAGCGGCGTCTCGCACGGGCGGGTGATCGGCCACGTGGCCCCGGAGGCCTACCACGGCGGCCCGATCGCGCTCGTACGCGACGGCGACCCGATCGTCATCGACAGCGCCGCCGCCACCCTTGACCTGCTGGTGCCCGAGGCCGAGCTGGAACGCCGCCGAGCCGCCTGGCGGCGCCCGGAGCGCGAGGTCGAACGCGGCGTGCTGACCAAGTACGTGGCCGCCGTGCGCTCCGCCTCCGACGGCGCGGTCACCGCCTGAACCCGGTGGCGGCCTCCGGGACCTCGGCATGGTCGGCGGACGGCTATGCTGCCCATTGACGTGTGGCCGCCCCGAGAAGGAGATTCGCGCGATGTACAAGGAGTTCGCTGTCGAGGCCGTGATGTGGCTGGTCCCGGTCGTGGTGCTGATCGGGCTGGCGCTCCTCGTCACCGCGTAGGCCCGAGGGCCGGCCAGACACGGCCGGCCCTCGAACCGTCATCTAGCGGTAATACCTGTACGCCACGGACGTGTTGGCGCGGTACCGGAAACCGGTGTAACCGTCGAGGTAACGGTTGTAGAGCCGGTTCAGTGTGCTCGTCCGCACGGTGCAGCTGGCGTGGCGGACCTTACGGGCCCGGATGCCGCCGACGTAGTCGTAGCAGGTCCCTGCCCTCCTGCCGTTCACCGTGAGCCTGACGTTGAGCTTCACGTCGAACAGGTTCTTGCGTGAGACGTTCCGGATCCGGACCTCGACCCGGCAGGTGTTCCTGCACCTGCCGAAGGACGCGTTGGTGCGGATCAGCTGAGGCCGGGCGGTGATGGCCGCCTTGGACGCCGTGGCGGCCACGGACGTGCTCGCCGCGGTCGACGCGTTGGCGGGCGCCGCCACGAGCGACGTCGCGGCGGCGGCGACTAAGACCGTTCCAGCCAGACTCTTGATCATGCATGCCCCCTGTGCCTGAACAGCTGCTTCCCCCTGTGGCAGCGGCTGGTATTCCGTTTGATTACATCAAGAATCCGGAAGCACCAACATTTCACCGAGGCAATCTGATATAGAACGGTTATTCTTTTATGCCCGCCTTATACGAAGACGCCTAAGGTGCCCATGCCGCTGAGCAGGGACAGCACGGCAGGCGCACCCCGGGCGAGGACCCCGCGACGCTCAGCCGGTGAACGGCGGCTGGTCGCCGGCCTCGTTGAGCTCGGCTATGGCCAGCTCGGCCGTGCTGCGGATGTCGAAGAACTTGTCGAGCGCGGTGATCGCGAACAGGTGCTTGCAGCGGCCGTTGAGCCCCGACAACAGCAGCCGGCCCCCCGAGGCGGTGACCGCTTTGTGGAGGTAGACCAGCACGGACAGGCCGGAGGAGTCGCAGACGCTGACCGCCTGCATGTCGATGACGAGCAGCGGGGGCTGGGTCAGGTCGAGAGCCTTGGTGACGCGGTCGCGAACCTCCGCGGCGGAGCCGAAGTCGAAATCCCCCGTCAACCGCGCGATGACACAGGGTCCCTGGAGTCCGAGGCTTATCGACAAGGCCTGCTCCGAAGTCACCCAGCTCCACCTACCTGCGTTGCTTGCCCGATCCAACCACTCTACGAGAAGTAGCGCTTCGGGTTGAACACCAGCATCTGCTCAATCTGGCCATCGGTCACACCCGAGTCGAGCAGTGCGGCCAACACGTCGTCGTGAATGTGATCGTAGCGCCAGTTGGGCGCGAGCGTGCCGCGGGCGTCGTCCCACGCACCGCCGAAGTAGTCCATGAAACAGGCGGTGTCGTGACTGAGGACCATACGGTCAGCGTATCCGCGCTGACACAGCGCCGCGATCGTGGCCACCCGCTGCGCGGTCGGGTTGTACACGTCCAGCCCGAACCGGTCCATTCCGAGCGTCGCGCCGGTGTCGGCCATGCGCATGAGGTAGTCGAGGTCGTTGCTGTCGCCCGCGTGCGCGACGATCACCTTCTCCAGGTCCGCTCCCTCCCGGGCGAACAGGTCGAGCGCGATGAGGCCGCTCTGGGTGAACGCGTTGGTGTGCACGGTGATCGGCGCGCCGGTGAGGGCGTGCGCCCGCGCGACGGCCCGGCAGATGCGCTCCACGCCCGGCGTCAGGCCCTCGGCCTCGACGACGCACTTCAGGAACGCCGCCTTGACCCCGGTGCCGGCGATGCCCTCGGTGAGGTCGCGGACGAAGTCGTCGATCATGGGGTCCGGCATGTCGAGGAACAGGCCGGGGCCCCGGTGCTCGTACTGGTGCGGCAGTTCCGCGAAGACGTACAGGCCGGTGGCGACGATGATGTTCAGGGCGGGCACCTGCTCGGCGACCCGCTGGACGCGGGGGATGTAGCGCCCCAGCCCCCACACCGTCGGATCGACGAGCGTCCGTACGCCCTTCGCCGCCACCGCGTTGAGCTTGCCCACCGCGTCCGCCACGCGGAACTCCTCGTCCCACCACCCGCCCGTGCCGTAGTTGTCCAGGTGCTCCGGGGACACGACGAAGATGTGCTCGTGCATGAGGGTCTGACCGAGCTCCTCAACGTCCACGGGACCGCGCAGGGTGTCGACGGTGGGCATGCGGCACCTCCATACCGGTTGGTCGGGTGCGCGCCAACCTACACCGGCTGCCGGGACCCGGCCAGCCGCCGGAACAGCGGCTCGGGCCTGGGCAGCCGCCCCTCCGCGTTCGCGCGCACGGCGGCGGCCACGCGCGCCGCCGCCGTGGGCAGGAAGGGCTCCAGCTGTACGGCCAGCGTCCGGCAGGCGTGCACCAGCGTGGCCAGGGCCACCTCCTGACCGGCCGGCGGCAGCGCCCAGGGCCGGGTGCGCTCGACGTACCGGTTGGCCTGCTCGACGAGCGCCTGCACGGCGGTCGCGGCCCGCCGGAAGTCGAACGCCTCCAGCGCCTCGTGCACCGCCTCGTCCACCTCGAACGGCTCCTCCTCCCGGGCCTCCACGGGGACCCGGCCGTCCAGGAACCGGTGCACCATGGTGACGACCCGGTTGACCAGGTTCCCCAGCCCGTTGGCGAGATCCTCGTCGGCGCGGGCGACCAGGCGTTCCTCGGTGAAGTCGGCGTCGCCCACGCGCGGCACCTCGCGCAGCAGCCACCACCGCACGGCGGCGACCCCGTACGCGTCCACCAGCGCCACCGGGTCGGCGGCGCCGCCGGACGACTTGCTGATCTTGCGGCCCTCCGCCGTCAGGTAGTCGTGCACGAAGATCCCCGTGGGCAGCGGCCTGCCCGCGGACAGCAGCATCGCGGGCCAGTAGACGGCGTGGAAGCGGATCACGCCCTTGCCCATGAGGTGCACCTTGCGCGGCTCGGCCACCCACCAGCGCTCGTAGTCGCCACCTTGGAGCGCGGTGACGTAGTTGGCCAGCGCGTCCCACCACACGTAGACGACCTGGCCGGGATCGCCGGGCACCGGGATGCCCCATCCCCTGGCGCGTGCGGCCGACCGCGAGACGCTGATGTCGTCCAGCCCTGCCTCGACGAACGCCAGCACCTCGTTGCGCCGTACCGCCGGCTCGATCCTGAGCCGCCCGCCGCGGATGAGGTCGAGCAGGGCGTCCCGGTAGCGGGAGAGCCGGAAGAACCAGTTCTGCTCGGAGACGGGCTGCAGCGGCGCCTCATGGCCGTCGGGACAGGGCCCGGCCGGGTAGAACTGCTCGCAGCCGACGCAGTAGAGGCCCTCGTAGTGGCGAAGGTAGAGGTCGTGACGGGTGGCTTCCCAGATCCGCTCGACGCCCGCGCGATGCCCGGGATGGCTGCTCGTCCTGATGAACGCGTCGAACGACAGGTCGAGCGGCCCCCGCAACCCCTCGAACGCGGCGGCGTTCCTGTCCACCAGCTCCCGCACCGGCACGCCCTCCGTCTCGGCGGCCAGCACGTTCTTCAGGGAGTTGTCGTCGGTGCCCGTCTGGAACCGTACGGGCTCGCCGCGCCGCCGGTGGTGCCTGGCCAGCACGTCGGCCTGGACGAGCTCCAGCGCGTGCCCCAGGTGGGGGCGGGCGTTGACGTAGGGGATGGTCGTCGTGATGTACATCGGATGCCTCCAAGGGGCCCCGGACACGACGAGAGGCCCCGCTCGCAGGGCCTCAACAGGACGTCGCCGATGAAAGCCCCTAGGGGCTCGTCATCACCAGGCACGTCGTCATGCCGTCATGCTACAGGGCGGGCTCAGGAGAGTCCGGCGAGTTTGTACAGGACGAGCGAGCCGGCCACCGCCACGTTGAGGCTCGCCCCCGTGCCGATCATGGGGATCTCGACCACGGCGTCGAGCAGGTCGAGCGCCTCGCCGGGGATGCCGGTGGACTCGTGGCCCAGCACGACCACGGTCGGCTCCCTGGCCATCGGCAGGTCGGCCAGCCGGATGGCCTCCTCGGCCAGTTCGGCGCCGAGCACCCGCTCCTGCCTGCGGGCCAGCCAGTCCAGCGGGCGGACCCAGTGCACGCACGCCCTCGTGCGCAGGGTGTTGCCCTTGGCCAGCGCCTCGGGCACCCACGGCAGGCGGGGCACGGCCATGCACGCGCCGACCGCGTCACACGTGCGCAGGAGGGTGCCGAGGTTGGCGTTGTGCATCGGCCAGAGCGGAGCGACGGTGAGGTGGCCGAGGCAGCGGGGCGGCCGGCGCCGCCGCTGGGACCGGAGATCTTCCCTGGTGCGCACCCGGATCCCGCTCATGCGCGCGGGAGGGTGCTCCTCTGGGTGATGTGCATGTGGGAGGCGCTTTCAGCGGCACGCCCGAGCCATCGACGTTGCGTTGCCGCCATTTTACCCCCGCGCGGGCCCGTCAATCCTTCCCCTCGGGCCCGGCAGGCGGGGCGGGCACCACCAGCACCGGCCTGCCCGCGTGGTGCAGCACCCGGTCCGACGTGCTGCCGAGCAGCAGCGAGCGCACACCGCCGAGCCCGCGGGTGCCGGTCACGATGAGCTTGGCGTCGATCTCGTTGGCGACGTCGACGATGGTCGACCAGACGGCCACGGAGTCCACGTCGCACCGGGGCACGGCGTTCAGCCCGCCCTCCCTGGCCATGTCCGCGCCGCGCCCGGCCAGTTCGCGCATCGCCTTGGCGATCGCCTCGTCTTCGAGGCCCGACTGGTCCATGGCCATCAGCAGTCCCGCGGAGGCCCTGGCCGAGGTCATGGCCAGCCGCTCCCACACGGTCAGCACGACCGCGTCGGCGCCACGGAACATCTCGGCCGCGAACGCGATCGCGGCATTGGCGTCGTCGGAACCGTCGTACGCGATCAGAATCGTCATACCAGCCACTCCTCAGGCGAAATCAATCGGAACCCCCTTCTATCCCGAGGGGCGGCTTTCACTCCTCGCGCTAGGCCATGATCGGCGTGACACCGCGGTCGGAGGTCCTGGCCGACGGCTTGAGCATCGACAGGCCGGCCAGCGCCAGCACACCGAGTTCCGTGATCACCACGGCCCGCTGGGTGAGGCCGGCCGGGATGTCCTGGTCGGCCAGCGGAATGCCGAACATGCGGACCACGTACGGAACCACGACCAGCAGCAGCGCGCCCAGCGCCACCCCGCTGAGCACCCGTACCGCCCTGGCGAAGCGCACGTTCGCCCGGGCCAGCAGCATGCCCGCCACGGGCATCACCAGGAAGGCGACGAAGGCGGCATAGCGGTGGATGCCGCCCGACAACGACAGCGGCACCCCGGGCCGGTCGGTGGGGAAGGCTCCGACCAGGAACATGCTCGCCCCCCACACCAGCAGCAGCACGACGACCCAGCGGTCCGTCCCCGACCGGCGCAGTGCCTCGGCGATCAGCGCGGAGCCGGCCGCGAGCAACGTCAGCGAGGCGGGCAGCAGCCATCCCGACGACTGGAACGCGTACTCGCTGATCACGCTGTGCAGCGGGTCCAGGTCGGAGCCCGCGTGCAGGGTGAGCATGGCGGCGCTTCCGGTGCCGATGGCGGTGAATCCCGTGGCAAGCAATCCCCTCATGCCTCCAAGCTCGTGTAATGCGAGCTTTGCGACTATCGGAGATGGGCCCGAACCGGCCCTGAAGCTTCCCTTAATACCTTGGTCTCACTGGACCCGGGCCGACCCTGATGACCTGCCGGGACATGACCCTGAGTAGGGCGTTCCCCCTCAGGGTGGGTGGCGCCGGCCGGACGCCGGTTTGACTTGGAGCGCGCTCGAGGGGTGACCCTGAAGGAGAAGGACCAAGGAGGCAGGGATGAAGAGACGAACGCTCGGCAACGGCGGTCCCGAGGTCTCGGCGCTGGGGCTCGGTTGCATGGGGATGTCCGAATTCTACGGCCAGGCCGACGAGAGCGAGTCGATCGCCGTGATCAACCGCGCGCTCGACCTCGGCATGAATTTTCTAGACACAGCCGATATGTACGGCAAGGGGGCCAACGAAGAGCTGGTCGGCCGCGCCATCAAGGGACGCCGCGGCGAGGTGGTGCTGGCCACCAAGTTCGGCGTCAACCGCGAAGGCGACAGCCGCTCGATCGAGAACAGCCCCGCCTACATCAAGGCCGCCTGCGACGCCTCGCTCAAGCGGCTCGGCGTCGACCGCATCGACCTCTACTACATGCACCGCCGCAACCCGGCCGTGCCCGTTGAGGAGTCGGTGGGCGCCATGGCCGCACTGGTCGAGCAGGGCAAGGTGGGCCATCTCGGTCTGTCCGAGGTGAGCGCGCGTACGCTGCGCGAGGCGTGCGCCGTGCATCCGATCGCCGCGCTGCAGAGCGAGTACTCGCTGTTCACCAGGGGCATCGAGCAGGAGATCCTGCCGGCGGCCCGCGAGCTCGGCGTCGCGCTGGTGGCCTACTCCCCGATCAGCCGCGGTTTTCTGGCCGGCACGCTGCCGCCGGCCGACGAGCTGCCCGACGACGACTTCCGCAAGCACATGCCGCGCAACGTGGGCGAGAACGCCCGGCACAACCAGGCGCTGGCGGCCGAGGTGAAGCGGATCGCCGACGCGGCCGGTGTCACCGCGGCACAGCTCGCGCTGGCCTGGGTGCTCGCCCAGGGCGAGGACGTCGTACCGATCCCGGGGACGAAGCGGCTGCGCTATCTGGAGGAGAACGCCGCCGCCGCGGACATCACGCTGACGCCCGAGCAGCTCGGCGCGCTGGACGCGGCCGTGCCCGCCGACGCGGTGCGCGGCACCCGCTATCCCAGCATGTCGGAGGTCGAGCTCTGACGGCGCCGCTCAGCGCCGGCCCGGGACGTCGAAATAGATCCGGACGGTGGTGCCCTCCGGCGTCGAGTGCACGCGTACGAGATCGCTGAGCAGGTTGATGATGAGCAGCCCGCGCGAGCCCGCCTGACGCGGGTCGACCGGGCTGCGCCCGGCCAGCGGGTCGGTGATGTGGCCGGCGTCGCTGACCTCGCACACGAGCCGCCCGTCGACGGTCCACACCTTGATCGTGCCGGAGCCGCCGCCGTGGTCGAGGCTGTTGGCGCCCAGCTCGGCCACCGCCAGCCGCACGTCGTCGAGCCGGTCGCCGTGGAAACCCAGCGCGACGGCCTCGCGCGCGGCCAGCGACCGCGCCTCCGACAGGTTGCCGTTGTCGAAGCGCAGCGTGGCGCACTGCGCGGGCTCGTCGAACGGCCGGTTGTGCGCGTCGATCACCAGCTCGGGCGCGAAGAGGGGGCTGCGTCGTTCGCCGGAGGCGTCGCGCAGCACGGGATGGGTGCGCGACGCCTCCTCGATCACCGCCGGGTCGAGGCCCTCGACGTCGTAGGGGCACAGGATCGTGACGTGCCGGCCCGCGAACGACAGGTTGATCAGCGCCTCGTGCTGGGCGCACGCGGGATATTCCGCCGGGGTGCGGCCGGGCCAGACGGGCTCGCCGATGATGCGCACGTGGCCGTCGGGATGCCGGTCGGCGAAGTCGCGCAGCACGGCGGGGATGATGCGTCCGGGGTTGCGCCCCGCCACGCCCATGTCGAGCAGGCGGACAGCTCTGGCGTCCGGACCCAGCGCCGCCTCGATGAGGGCGAGGTTGCGGGCGGGGACGGCGACGGCGACGGGCTCGCCGGCCGCCAGGCCCTCACGGACGAAGGCGGTCGTGGCAGCAACATATTCCGGCTCGCCTCGATAGAGGAGAGCCGGATGCGCGAACGGTTCTGCCAGCATCAGCCCTCACGCCACCCAAGGACCGCGACTTCCCGGCGATCCACTGGGTACCTCATAGTTGTGAAGAGAATACAGGTCAGCCGCCGCCCTCAGCGTGTCCGCCCGTCCCCTCCCCTCGATCTACGCACCCCTTCCGGCCGACGGCTCCCGTTCTGAGCTTTGTGAACCTATGCTCAAGACATGTCGGAAATGCAGATGCGGGTCTCCGACGAAGATCGGGAACGCACCACCCAGCAGCTTCAGCGTGCGTTCTCCGAGGGTCGTCTCACCCAGATGGAGCTCGAAGACCGGCTCGAAGTCGCGCTGAGTTCGAAGACCTACGGCGACTTGCTCAACCTGATCGACGATCTCCCCGTCGAGCAACCCCGTGTCAACGACGTGGTCGAGCTGCAGTCGAAGCACGGGCTCATCAAGCGCTCAGGCGACTGGGCGGTCCCCCGGCGGCTGCGCGTGTCCTCCAAGTACGGCAGCGCCGAGCTCGACCTCTCCCAGGCCGTCATCCCGCACACGGTCGTCGACATCGAGCTCGACCTCACGTACGGCTACGCCAAGATCATCCTGCCCGAGGGCGCCGTGGTGAACGTGGACGAGTTCCAGAGCGACTGGGGCAACACCTCGACGAGCGCCGTCCCGAGCCGGCCGCGCCCCGGAGCCCTCCAGGTGGTGATCAGCGGCCGGGCGAAGTACGGCGGTCTCACCGTGCGCTATCCCCGCAAGCGCTGGTTCACCCACTGATGGAAGAGGGCGATGTGGTGCTCACTGGGCACGAGCACTCCGCCCTCCACGTACGCCCGTGACGACATGCCGGGCTGGGTCCGCTCGCAGGCGTCGAAGTCCTGCTCGTTGACCCGGTGAAACAGCTCGACGGACGTCGACAGGTCCGCCCCCGAGGCGATCACGTCGGGGTGGTAGAGCCAGTCGCACTCGACGACGGTCCTGTCGGCGGCCATCGGGTACATCCGGTGCATGATCACGTGGTCGGGCACCAGGTTGACGAACACCTGCGGCCTGACGGTGACCGCGTAGTAGCGCCGGTCCTGCTCGTGCGACAGCTCGGGCAGCCGGCCGAAGCCCGGGCCGCCGTCCACGGTGAAGCCCTCGACCCGGGAGGCGAACTCGGCGCCATGGCCGACGTAGTACTGCGCCGCGTAGCCTCCGGCGAACTCCGGCAGCACGGCCGTCAGCTCGGGGTGGATGGTGGCGCAGTGGTAGCACTCCATGAAGTTCTCGACGATGAGCTTCCAGTTGGCCTTGACGTCGTAGCGGATCCTGCGGCCGAGTGCGAGGTCCTCGACGTGGTAGCGGTCGAGGGCGGCCGGGTCACCGAGGCGTTCCGTGGCCGCGTTCTGCACCGTCTCCTCGAACGACGGCGGCTCGGCGGCCAGGCACACCCACGCGTACCCCAGCCATTCGCGCAGGTGCACGGGCACCAGCCCGTACGCCACGCGGTCGATGTCGGGCATCTTGACCAGGTTCGGCGCGGCGGCGAGCCGGCCGTCGAGGTCGTAGGACCAGGCGTGGTAGGCGCACCTGATCGTCCTGCGCACCTCGCCCTGCTCCTCCACGCACAGCCGGGCGCCACGGTGCCTGCAGACGTTGAGGAAGGCGCGCAGCAGGTCGTCCCGGCCGCGGACCACGATCACGTTCTCCCTGCCGACCTGGACCGTCTTGAACGCTCCCGGCTTCGGCAGATCCTCTGTCCTGACGGCGCAGAACCAGAGGCTTTCGAAGATGCTTGCCTGCTCTCGCGCGAACACCTCGGGGTCCGTGTAGGAGTTCCCCTGAAGGGTCGCGATCAGGCTTGACGTCGTCGTCAACCGTCACCTCTTGTTGCGTATTACGCACCGAGTTGCCCTATATGCAACATCGTCAGGTCGCGCTCAGGACGCTGTCAAGAGGTAAGTGCTGACTCTCCGCAACCACTTGACATACAGCCAGGTCGCGAGCCGGTCGGGGAAAAACCCGGCGAACGGGCGGTGCATGTCGGTGATCTCCGTGGCGGCCAGCCGGGCGGGCAGGCGCACGACCTTCGCCCTCGCCCGCTCGTACGCGCGCAACGCGCCGGCCGGTTCGGCGCGGCCCGACGCGGAGCGCAGGCCGCCGATCGCGCCGGCCAGCGACCAGGCGTCCTCCAGTGCCTGGTTGGCCCCCTGGGCCATGGTGGGCGGCATGGTGTGGGCCGCGTCGCCGGCCAGGGTGGTCGGCCCCCTGCCCCAGACCGCGGAGAACGGCTGCCGGTGGTGCGGGAAGAAGTCGATGTCCGTGATCGTCTCCAGGACGTCCGGCACCGGGTCCGCCCATCCGCGGAACCGCTCGCGCAGCCGCTCGGCCACGCGGGGGTCGTCGTCCCAGAACGGCCTGCCCGGCGCGGACCTGACGTCGAACCACCACAACAGCCGGCCCTCACCCGCCGGGATCAGCCCGCACAACCCCCGCGCCCCGGCGATCATCACGGCCCTGCGCTGCTCGGTGAGCGTGGTGGGCCTGGTGGTGAACCCCTGCCAGGTCACCCAGTCGCCCAGCGTCGCGCGGTCGTCTCCCCACAGGGCCTCGCGCACCACCGAGCGCCGCCCGTCTGCCCCCACGAGCACGTCGCCGCGGACCGTGCGCCCGTCGGACAGGCGCACCTCCGCGCACTCGGGCACCACGTGCTCGGCGGCGACCCCGTAGGTCACCGGCACGCCGTCGGCGAGCAGCTCGACCAGGTCGCGGCGGGCCACGTGCACGCTCGGGTGGCCGTAACGGCGTTCGGCCGCGGTGAGGTCGATCGTGACCAGCCTGCGCCCGTCGACGGCCCAGGTCTCCATGGCCTCCAGACGCCGCCCGGTCGTGGAGTAGTCGACTTTGAGCTCCCGCAGTATGGCCGTGGCGGCCGGCCACAGGGAGACGGAGCCGCCGGCCGTACGCAGCTCGGGGGCCTCCTCGTAGACCTCGACCTCGTGACCGGCGTTGAGCAGGCCGCGCGCCACGGCGAGCCCCGCGACGCCCGCTCCGACCACGATTACCCTCATAGCAACCCCTGTTTGTGAGACCGTCGATATCAGATACTTGGAGTATCATTATGTCTGCGCGCGGACGCAAGCCCGATCCCACGGTCGACCACCGCATCAGGCAGGCCGCGGCCGGGCTCGTGCTCGCACGCGGCCTCGACTTCACCATGGACGACGTCGCGACGGCGGCGGGCGTGGGCCGGGCCAGTGTGTTCCGCCGTTACGCCACCAAACGCGACATGCTGCTCGAAGCCCTCGCCGCCATCATGAACACGCACGTCGCCATCCCCGACACGGGTTCGTTCGAGGGCGACCTGCGCGCGGTGGTCTCCGACACCCTCGCCCTCTTCCACCATCCCGACGTGTCGCGCATGACCAAGCAGATCTTCGGCGAGGCCGGCCGAGACCCGGCGGTCGCCCAGATCATCCGTACCGGGATGCGCACCCGGATGGAGCGTTCGTGGATCGTGTACGAGCGCGCGATCGAACGCGGAGAACTGCCGCCGAATGCCGACCTTTGGATGCTTACAGATATGTTTGCCGGTTTCGTCGCTTACCGGGGACTCCTGGATCTTCCCCTACCCGAGCCGGAGCAGATCGTGCAGGTCCTGCTGCACGGCTTTACACCGGGCTGACGCGCGTGGTGTTAGTGGGGTGCAAGTGACGGTCAAGTCGTGCTCCATAATGTTCCCTTCGTTAGCAAACCTACGAAGGGCACGGAAATGACTCCCCCACGCCGTCGTCTGGCCGTCGCGGCCGCGACGCTTACTCTTGCCGTCCTCACCACCGCCTGTGGTGCCCTGGGCAACACCGTTGACTGCAACACCGCGGCCAGCGAGGCCAGCAAGATCGCCAGCGAGTGGAGCACCGCCGTCACGAAGAACGCCAGCGACACCGACGCCATCGGCACCGCCTCGCAGACGGCTGCAGACAAGACGAAGGAGCTCGCGGGCAAGTACGACGGCGAGGTCGCCTCGGCGCTGAACGACCTGGCGGCCGGGTTCGACTCCATGAAGGGCGGCGACCTGAGCTCGGTCTCCGACTTCAGCGGCAAGGTGAACGGCTTCACCAGCAAGATCACGGCCGCCTGCTCCTAGCCGGGCGCACGGTTGCCGCTCCGCCCGTGGGGGGCGGGAGGGCTAGGCGGCCGTGCCCCGTGCTGGCGGATTCGTTCTAGTCTTGCCTTCCGTGACGGGACAACTGCTTGCGACGCCGGTGGGGGCCGGCAGCGCGCGGGCGCCGTCATGGAAGAGCCGGCTGCCGGGCCACCGCGTGCTGGTGGGCGCCGTCGCGCTCGCCGCCGCGGTGGCCTACGCCGTACTCGGGCTGGTCAAGCTGGCCACCTTCAGGGCCAGTACGTTCGACCTGGTGATCGTGGACCAGGCGGTGCGCAACTACGCGGGCCTGCGGCCCCCGTACATCCCGGTGCGCGGCATGTTCGGCGACCGGGGCATGGACTACGTCCAGCTCGCCGACCACTTCTCACCCATCTACGCGGTGCTGGCGCCGTTCTACTGGATCCACGACGGCCCCGGGACGCTGATCGTCGCTCAGGCGGTGTTGTTCGCCGCCGCGATCCCGTTCGTCTGGCTGTTCACCCGCCGCGTGCTCGGCACCTGGCCCGCCTACCTGGTCTGCGCCGCGTACGCGCTGTCGTGGCCCGTCGCGCAGGCGGTCGCCTTCGACGTGCACGAGGTCATGTTCGTCCCCGTGCTCACGGCGATCATGATCGAGCGTTACCACGCGGGACGCATGCCGCCCGCGTTCCTGGCGATGGCCGCCCTCCTCCTCGTCAAGGAGGACATGGGGCTCATGGTGATCGGCGCGGGGGCGTGCCTGATCGCCCTCGGCGACCGGTGGCGCGGCGTGCTCACCGCGCTGCTCGGCCTCGGCACCGTGCTGCTCGTACGCGGCCTGACGATCTCCGTGTTCGGCGGCGACGCCAAGGACTACTGGGCCTACGGGCATCTCGGGGACAACCTGCCCGGGGCGCTCCTCGGCATCCTGGGCGACCCGCTCGGCGCGGTGCTGCTCCTGTTCAGCGAGGAGGCCAAGGTCGACACCCTGCTGCTGATGGTGTGGCCGACATTGTTACTGTGCCTGCTCTCGCCGCTGTCGCTGGTCGCGCTGCCTCACGTGCTCGTCCGCATGCTGGCCGACCGGTCCCAGTGGTGGCAGGCGGACTTCCACTACAGCGCGTTCACCGTGGTGATCCTGCTCTGCGCGGGCGTGGACGGCCTGTCGCGCCTGTCACGGCTGATCAAGCGCCCCCGCGACCGCTCGCTCCGGCTCACGTGGGCGGCGGCCGCCTGCGTGGTCGCGCTCACCCTCGTGCCCCGATTCGCCCTCGACCAGCTCTACCATCCGGACTTCTACACCGAGCCCAAGGCGGCCGCCGCGGCCGAGGCCGTCGCCCGGGTGCCCTCGGGGGTCACCGTCGAGGCGGCCAACTCCGTCGGTCCCGCGCTGACGTCCAGGACCACCGTCCTGCTGTGGGGGCCCACCTCGCACGGCGCTCCGTGGGTGGTGGCCGACACCTCGCGCTGGGACTACCCCTTCGGCTCGCCCGAGCAGCAGTTCGCCGCGATCGCCGAGCGGGAGGCCCGGGGGTACGAGAAGGTGTTCGAGAGCGACGGCTACGTGGTGTTGCGCCGCGACTGACCGCGCGGGTCACGGGGGCCGCGCATGGACATCGCCTGCGCGTACGCCCGGTCGAAGCCCTCGATCACGGCCGGCCACGAGCCCGCGGCAGGCGGCGTGGCGCGGTTGTGCGCAGCGATGGACCCGCGCAGGCCGGGGTCGGCGCACAACCGCGCCACCGCCCGCGCCAGGTCGCCCGGCGCGCGCCCGAGCAGCCCCTCCGTGCCGTCCTTGACGAAGTCGGCGACCCCGCTCTGCGTCCTGGCCACCACGGGCAGCCCCGCCGCCCGCGCCTCGAGCGCCGCGATGCCGAACGACTCGCGTGGCGCCGGCGCCACGAACACGTCAGCCGACTCCAGGACCTTGGCGATCTGCTCCCGGGTGTGCCGCCCCGGCAGCGAGACCCAGCCGGTCATGCCGTGCCTGGCGAGGAAACGTTCCATCCGGCCCCGTGCGGGCCCGTCGCCGACGATCGTGGCCCGCATGGGGATCCGGGAGGGGACGCGCGCGCGGGCCGCCTGCAGCAGCTTCAGCAGGCGTACGGGATGCTTGCGCGGAGCGAACCGGCCGACCGCGACCACGTGCACCTCGTCACGTGGGACGGGCGGCCCCGGCGGCGGTGCCCAGCCCGACAGGTCGAGCCCGTTGGGCACCACGCGCACGGGGATCCCGGGCCCCGCCACGTCGCGGATGGGGACCGCGGCGGCGTTGCTCACCGTGGTCGCGACCAGCCTCCATCGGTCCCACCCGAACACGAGTCGCAGCAGGCGGTAGAGCCCCTTGGTGAGCGGATCCCACATGCTGTGCACGGTCACCACGCACGGCACCCCGGCGCGCACCGCGGCCCGCACCCCCATCCAGGCGAACGGCGAGACCGCGCCCGCGTGCACGTGGACGACGTCGGGCCGGTCGGAGGCGAGCCGGCGCGTGAGATGTCCCACTCCGAACGGGTGCACGGGAAGGTCGAACGGCATCCTGGCGACGATCCTGCGCACGCCCGGCAGCGGCTCCCCCCTGGTCGCCGTGGCCACGCGGACGTCGTGGCCGGCCTCCCGCTGCTCTCGTACGAGATCGGCGACCTGGACCTCGATCCCCCCGAGCCGGGGCAGGTAACAGTCGCTCACGTGAAAGATCCGCACCCCTCCCAGACTAATCTGGGCGTGTGCCTCCACGTACCGCTGTGTTCTTTCATGCGCATCCCGATGACGAGGCCCTGCTGACGGCGGGCACCATGGCGATGCTCGCCGCCGAGGGGCACCGCGTGGTGCTCGTGGTGGCCACGGCGGGCGAGCGGGGCCTGGCCGAGATGGAGCCCGGCGACGCGCTCGGCGAGACCAGGCTCAAGGAGCTCTACACCTCGGCCGCGCTGCTCGGCTGCGCCCGCGTGGAGTGCCTGGGCTACGGTGACTCTGGGCTGAGCCCGAAGGGCGGCAGCGCCGACGAACGGCCCGACAACGCCTTCATCGACGCCGACACCGAGGAGGCCGCCAAGGCGCTGGCCGCGATCCTTCAGGAGGAGGAGGCCGACCTGCTGGCGATCTACGACCCGGCGGGCGGCTACGGCCATCCCGACCACGTGCAGGTGCACCGGGTGGGCAGACGGGCGTCGGAGATCGCGCAGACGCCGATCGTCCTGGAGGCGACGGTCAACCGCGATCCGCTGGTCCGGCTCCTGCGGCTGGCCAGCCGGTTCTACCGGTTTCCGCCGGAGTTCGACGTACGGACGTTCGAGAGCGCGTACTCGGCGAGTGAGACGATCACTCACCGCGTCAATGTCCGGAAATATGCGAAACAGAAGAGGGCGTCCATGGCCGCGCACGCCTCGCAGGCCAGCGGCGGCGACAGCGACCGCACCCTCGCCGTCATGCTGAAGGTCCCCCGCCCTCTCTACCGCCTGGTCTTCGGCACGGAGTGGTACGTTCGCCGTGACCTTCCTCCGGGCGCCCGCCTCACTCATCCCTTCGACCCGTGGCCCCCCTAGTTCCCCCGGACGACGAGAGCCGCCGCGTCACCCGTCAGACTGGACCCCGATGAAGAACAAGTGGCTCCAGATCGCCCTGTCCGTCCTGTCGCTCGGGCTGGCCGTGCTGCTCGTGGTCTACCTGCCCCAGATCGTGCGCACGCTCACCGGCAAGCCCGTCTCCTGGGCCGAGATCGGGGCCGTGTTCGGCGCGCTCGGCGCGGGCGAGATCGCGATCATGACCGTGCTGTGGCTGCTGAGCCTGCTGGCCTACACGTTCGTGCTGACCAACTCGCTGCCGGGGCTGAACAACCTGCAGGGCCTCACCCTCAACGCGGCGGGCAGCGCGGTGAGCAACCTCCTGCCGTTCGGCGGGGCGGTCGGCGTGGCGCTGTCGTTCGCGATGACCAAGGGATGGGGCTTCACCAACCGCGCCTTCGTGGTCATGACGCTGGTCAGCGGCATCTGGAACACGCTGTTCAGATTCGTCCTGCCGGCCGTCGGCATCATCGCGCTGCTGATGGCCGACGAGGTGCCCAACCCGACCGTCGCCCAGGCGGGCTGGACGGGCGCGATCTCCATCCTCGTGCTCTGCGCGGTCGTGGCCGCGGCCCTCTACTGGGAGCGCGCCGCCACGCTGCTCGGCCGGGCGCTCGACGGCCTCACCAGACTGCTGAGGCTGAAGCTGCACGCCTCCGCGGCCTTCCACCGCCTGCGCGCCGACACCGCCGGAGTCGTCAGGACCCGATGGCCCGGCCTGTCACTCGGCATGATCTTCTTCCTCGGCTTCCAGTGGGCGATCATGGCCGCCTGCATGCAGGCCACCGGCGCCTGGCCGGGCCTGGCCGAGTCGATCGCCGTCTTCGCGCTGTCGAGAGTCCTGACCAGCGCCCTGATCACGCCGAGCGGCGCGGGCATCATGGAGAGCGGCGTGGCCGCCCTGCTGATCGCCTTCGGGGTGCAGGGCAGCCCCGCGATCGCGACCGCACTGCTTTTCGGCTTCTGGACTTACACTATCGAGATCCCGTTCGGCGGCCTGGCACTGGGCGCATGGGCGCTCCTGCGCAGGCGCAACGGCCGGGACGCCGACGCGGAGCCCCCGTCCACGATCTCGAAGGCCCCCTCTTGACCACCACTGCGGCCCGCTGGGCCGACGATGTTCCGCGACCTGGGACGCGCCGCACACCGCGCCCGGCCGCCGTCGGCACGCGCTCCGGGTCACTGCACCACGACCACGAGGTGAACACCATGTCCTGGCACCCTGCAACGACCGACCGCACCGGGGGGACGCGGTTTCCATGCGCGAGCCGCCGCAGGGGGAGATCGGTGACAATCCCAAAGCCAACAAAGACCTTGTGCATGATTCGCAGGCCCGCATAGCGTGGCGGCTGACATGGTGGCGTTCCGAGTTCTGGGGCCAGTCGAGGCGTACGAACACGACGACGAACTCGACCTCGGCGGGTTGCGGCAGCGGGCCGTCCTCGCCCGGCTCCTCGTGGCCAGAGGCCAGGTCGTGCCCGTTGACACGCTTCTTTACGATCTGTGGGACGACGACGCGGCGAAGGGCGCGCAGTCGGGCCTGCAGGTCTACATCTCGCGCCTGCGCAGGGTGCTGGAGCCGGGCCGCCCGCGCGGCGGGCCCAACCGGCTGCTGGTGACGGTCGCGTCGGGCTACGCGCTGCGCGTGGCCTCCGACCAGGTCGACGCGCTCAGGTTCGAGCAGCTCGTACGCGCGGCGGGCGAGCACCTCGACGAGGGCGACCCGCAGGCCGCCCGCGGCCGCCTGGAGAAGGCGCTGGGCCTGTGGCGCGGCACCCCCTACTCCGACTTCGCCGACCAGCCGTGGGCGGAGGCCGAGGTCAACCGGCTGACCGAGCTGCGCCTCGTCGCGCGCGAGCGGCACGCCGACACCGGCCTGCGGCTCGCCATGCACGCCGAGACCGTGCCCGACCTCGAGGCGCTGACCACCGAGCATCCGCTGCGCGAGGAGGGCTGGCGGCTGCTGGCGCTCGGCCTCTACCGCTGCGGCCGGCAGGGCGACGCGCTGGCCGCGCTGCGCAGGGCGCGCAACATCCTGGCCGACGAGCTGGGCATCGACCCGGGGCCGGCGCTGCGCAAGCTGGAGTCCGACATCCTGGCCCAGTCGCCCGAGCTCGAACTGGCCGCCCCGGCGCGGCCCGCCCGGCCGGCGCCGGTCACCGACACCTGGCCGCCGAGGCCAGCCACGCCCGTCGACCCGCCGCCACTGGAGCCCGAGCCGTTCGTCGGCCGCGACGCCGAGCTGACCCGGCTGACCACGGCGGCCTCACGCACCGGCAGGTTCCAGGTCGCGATCGTCACCGGGGTCGCGGGCGCGGGCAAGACCACGCTGCTGCGCCAGGTGGAGACCCGGCTGGCCGGTGACGGCTGGACCACCGCGTCCGGGGCCTGCCCCGACTCCAGCGCCACCCCGCCCGGCTGGGCGTGGGTCGAGATCCTGCGCACGCTCATCGGCGTGACGGGCGCGGGCGAATACGCCCAGCTGCTCGCGCCGCTGCTCGACGACGCCGCCCCCGACCCCGACGAGGACGAGGTGTCCGGCGGCTTCCGGCTGCACCGCGCGGTCGGCGGCTACCTCGCGGGGGTCGCGCGCAGGTCGCCCGTGCTGCTGACGCTCGAAGACCTCCACTGGGCCGACGACCAGACGCTGGCCCTGCTGCGGGCGCTGCCCAGCCTGCTGGCCACCAGCCGGGTGCTGCTCGTGGTGACCTGCAGGGAGAGCGAGCTCGACGACCGCCAGTCCGACGTGCTGGCCGCCCTCGCCCGGCTCAGCCCGGTCCGCGTGGGTCTTTCCGGGCTCGACCCGAAGGCCGTGGCCGAGCTGGTCAGGGCCACCTGCGTACGCGAGATCGACGACGACGCGGTCGAGTCGATCGTCGAGCGCACCGGCGGCAACCCGTTCTTCGTCCGCGAGACCGTGCGCCTGCTCGACTCCGAGGGCGCGGCCGACCGGGCCAGCGCGACCGAGGTGCTCTCGCAGGTGCCCTCCGGCGTGCGCGACGTGCTGCGGCGGCGCATCTCGCGGTTGCCGTCCGGGGCGCAGCAGATCCTGCTGCAGGCCGCCGTGATCGGCCGTGACGTCGATCTCGACGTGCTCATCGCGGTGGCGGGCGACGAGGACGCCGTCATCGAGGCCGTGGAGGCGGCCCTGCTGGCCGGCCTGGTGACCGAGCCGGGGCCGGGGCTGCTCAGGTTCGACCACGACCTGGTGCGCGACACGATCTACTCCGACGCCTCCCGGCTGCGCCGCACCCGGCTGCACGCCGCCGTGGCCGCGGTCATCGAGGAGCGCACGCCGTCCGACGTGGCCGCGCTCGCCCACCACTACTTCCTCGCCGACGCGGCCGAGAAGGCCGTCCACTACGCGGGGCTGGCGGCCGAGCAGGCCGAGCGGCGTTTCGCCCACCGTGAGGCGGCCATGCTGTGGGAGCAGGCCATCGCCGCGTTCGACCGTTCGCGCAACGACGAGCAGGACGGCGAGCGGGCGCGCGAGCGCACCAAGGAGCGGCTGGTGCTCATGTTGCGCCAGATCAGGGCGCTGGCGCTGTGCGGCGACATGTCGGCGGCCAGGGTGCTGCGCCGCCAGGCCATGGACACCGCGCTGCCGCTGGGCGACCTCGAGATCACCGCGAAGGTGGCGGCTTCGCTGGCCGTGCCGCACAAGGGCATGGCCCGCGACTTCACCCGCACCGCGTGGGAGATCGTCGACGTCACCGAGCGGGCCCTCATGGAGCTGCCCGAGGGCGAGCAGCGGCTGCGGGCGAGCCTGCTGACGACGCTCGCCCTGGAGCTGGAGGGCTCCTCCTCGCCCGAGCGGGGCCGGCAGGCGTCGCTGGAGGCGCTGGAGCTGGCCAGGCAGAGCGGCGACCCCGCGCTGATCGCGGCCGCGCTCAGCGGGCGGTTGCGCCAGTCCTACGACATCCCCGCGGTCGACACCCGCGAGAGCATCGGCAGGGAACTGCTGGAGGTCGCCCAGCGCTCCGGCCAGATGGCCACGCAGGCGCTGGCCCATCTGGTGCTGCTGGAGTGCGCGGCGGCGAGGGGCGAGTTCACGACCGCCGACGAGCATGCCGCCGCCGCCGACCGCCTGGCCAAGCAGTACGACCTGTCGGCGCCCGCAGCGGTCGTCGTCTGGTACGCCGGCCAGCGCCTGATGATCGCCGGCGACTACGCGGGCGCCGGACGCGCCTACGGCGACGCGGCGAGGATGACCGAGCGGGCCGGCATGCTGGAGGGCCGCCAGGACCTCCCGCTGATCACGACGTTCTGCCTGCACCTCGTCGACGGCCGGGCCGCCGGCATGGTCGAGCGGCTCGCCGAGGCCCACCTGCGGGGCGCCAAGTGGACGCTCGACGCCTACGCCCTCGCCCTGGCCTCCGCGGGCCGGCTCGACGAGGCCAGGGCCGTGGCCGCCACCCGGCCGCCGGTCCGCCCCGACTTCCTCTACGAGCTGGTGATGACCTGGCGGGCACTGGCGGGCATGCTGCTGGACGACCGCGAGCGGATGATCGACTGCTACGACAAGCTCAAGCCGTTCGCCGACCGGGTGGCGGGCGCCGGCACCGGCGTGGTGGCGTTGTGGCCTGTCGCGCTGACGCTGGGCGACCTCGCGATCCGTCTCGGGCAGCCCGACGCCGCGCGTGACCACTACCACAAGGCCCTCGAGGTGGCCGAGCGGGTGGGCGTGCCGCGCTGGGTGCAGGCGGCGCGGCAGTCGGTCAGCAGCTGACCTCGAACCGTTCGCTCCTGACGGTTGCGGCGCCCTTGACGGCCAGCTCGACGCGGTACCACCCGGGGTTGCCCGACATCTGGGGCCGCCACTCGACGGTGCGCCGGGCGGCGGCGGAGCCGTCGTGGTCCACCAGGTAGGTGCGCCAGGTCCGGATGGCCGGGCTCCAGCGGGTGAGCCGCCAGGCGTACGACACGGCCTGGTCGGGGTCGGGGTTGACGACCACGCTGCGGGCCACGTACGAGCCGGCGCACCCGGCTCCGCCGTCCGGCACGGCGTCGACGGAGACCTCCCCCTCCCTCGCGGCGGGGGACGTCCGCCGGGCCGGGGCGGAGATGGGCGTCTCGCGGGCCGACAGGGTGATGGTCGTCACCGGCTGGGTCGCCGAGTTGGCGCTGTGGTAGGCGGAGAAGCCGACGTAGGCGCTGGTGAACGCGAGCGCGGCCACGAAGAGCTTGGCCGTGTTCGCCGTACCGCTGGCCAGGGCGGCTGCGCTTCTCGTCGTCATCGTCAACACCCCTTTCGCCTCACCCATAGAGTGAGGCAGGGCGGTTGAGCCCCGCTTGTCGCCTGGTTGCACCCATTGCGGGAGGCTTGCACCCGCTATGGCAGGTGAGCGGAGCTTTGATTAAGGTAAGGCTGACCTAAGGCTTTGGGAGGGGTGGCTGCGGATGGTGCGTGCGATCGCCCCCGTCTCCGACGGTTTCACCGAGCCGTTCTGGCTCGGCCTCCCCTACTGGCTGGTCGGCGCCATCCTGATCCTCGCTCTGTTCGGAGCGTTCCAGGTCTACTACTGGGTCGGCCGCAAGCTCGGCGAGAAGCTGTACGACTCCCGCATCGGCGTCAGGCTGGGCCGCGAACGCATCGCGAAGATCGAGCAGGTCGTCGAGAAGTGGGGCGCGCTGGCCGTCTACGGGTGTTTCTGGGTGCCCATGCTGCGCCACACGCTGCCATGGGTGGCCGGGGCGCTGCGCGTGTCCTACCCCTGGTACGTCGTCGCCAGCGCGCTGGGCTGCCTGACGTGGGCGCCGCTGTGGTGGTTCGGCGGCACGGCGATCGTGTGGGGGTGGCTGCAACTGGCCGCCGCCTCTCCCCTCACCGCCGCCGCCGTGGCCGTGGTGGCGGCCGGCGCCGTGGCCGCGTTCGTGGTGCGCCGCCGCCGTCGCCGGCGCCGGGCCTCCGAGGACGAGGCTCTCGTGTCCTAGCGGGTCTTCACCGGGGCTCCTGCCCGCTCTGGTCGTCGATGTGGGCCTCAGGAGCGTTCCTGCGTACGGTCTCGATGCCGTTCACACAGGCCACCTTCGTCGGGAAACCCTCGCCGACCGCGAGCGTCTGCCCGTTGTTCGCCACGAGCGCGAAACGGAAAGCGCCCCGTTCGTCCTTGCTGATGATGAACCTGCCTGCCATGTCCGCCGCCCCCGCAATCTCGGATTGATCAACGATTTACCCGTGCCTGAGACATACCTATGGTCGTGTCAGGCAAACGAACCCTTGATCTGCTGACACCATGATTGCCATGCGTATCGCCGGTTTCATGGGTTCTGTCGTGGTCACTGTGCTGGTCGGGGTCGCCACCCCCGCCGTGGCGGCGGACGCGCCCGCCGTGGCGGCCGAGGCGGCGTACGTCGTCGACTCGGCGGGGAACGTGCACGTCGGCAAGCGCCAGACGCGCCGGATGCCGGTCGCGAGCCTCGTCAAGGTCATGACGGCGTACGTCGTGCTGCGCGAGGCCCGGCTCGGCGACACCGTCAGGATCTCCGCGGCGGACGTGTCGTACGCCGCCCGCAACGGCGCCGCGACGGCGGGCCTGCGCAAGGGCGAGCGCCTCACGGTCAGGGACCTGCTGTACGCGCTCATGCTGCCCTCAGGAGCCGACGCGGCCAACGCGCTGGCGCGGCGCTACGGCCCCGGCAAGACCGCCTTCGTCGCCAAGATGAACCGCACCGCCCGCTCCCTCGGCCTCGACGACACCCGCTACACGAACGCCGACGGCATGCCCACCCCGCGCAACGGCGGCTACTCGACGGCCGCCGACCAGGCGAAGCTGGCCCAGCGGGCGCTGGCGGACGACACGTTCACGACCGTGGTCCGTCGCACGGTGCACAGGGTGGCCAAGACGAAGGTGCACCGGGCGCACACCTGGACCAACACCAACAAGCTGCTCAAGCGCGCGGACGGGGTGCTGGGGGTCAAGACGGGGTACACGAGGGCGGCGGGCTACTGCCTGCTGTTCGCGGGTGAGCGCAGTGGCGAGCAGGTCGTGGGCGTGCTGCTGAACGACGGGAGCGAGCGCCGCTTCACCACGGCCGAGCGGCTCCTCGACTACGCGGGCGACCGCATCGCCCTCGGCTGAGCGCCCGCGCTCGTCACGCCGGCAGGCGCGGCGGAGCCGGAGCGATTGACGCCGGTTCTTCGTCGGCGGATGCGCAAGCACTGCCGAACGGGCAATAATCGAACATCCAGCAGCGCTAAAGGTGACCTGGAGCACAGCCACCACG
This sequence comes from Nonomuraea longispora, assembly GCF_004348345.1. GTDB lineage: Bacteria > Actinomycetota > Actinomycetes > Streptosporangiales > Streptosporangiaceae > Nonomuraea > Nonomuraea longispora. The sequence goes on along the minus strand of NZ_SMJZ01000013.1, from coordinate 24,605 downwards.
CTCCTCGGCACAGTAAGGTGGCCCTTCAACCCTCGAAAAGGAAGACCATGGCGGAATTCATCGAGGTCCGCGCGACGGTCGAGGGCCACGAAAGGGCGGCCGTGCTGGCCAACGGCATCTTCCGCGCCGGACTGGCCACGTCGATCGACATAGCCGAGACGCCACACCCGACCGCCCACCACGACGAGATCGCCTGGGAGCTCACGCTCATCACCACCGCGTCGCAGGCGCCCGCGCTCGAACGCCACATCAGGGAGACGGGCTTCGACAGCCCCATCATGAGCCGCCCGCTCGTCACCGACCCCGACAACCGTCCCGACTGGTTCGACGGCAAGCAGCCCTGACAAGCGTCCGGTGGGGTCAGCCGCCGACCGTGATGACGACCTTTCCCGCGGCGGCGTGCCCCGCCTCCTGGTAGGCCTCAGGGATGCGTGCGAACGGGAAGCTCCTGTCGATGACCGGCGTCACCTTCCCAGCGTCACCAGGTTCCGCTTGGTCTCCTCGCAGGTCACCACGTTCACGGACGACACCCGCTGCGACACGAACGGCCCCGCCGCCAGTAACGAGACGACGTGCCCGCCGGGCTGCAGATCGGAGACACCGGCCGGGCGCCAGCTCCGCCGGCTCGTTCTTGCGCAGGACGCGCACCATGGCGCGCATCTCGGCGAGGGTGCGCGTCGCCTCGGCCCCGCCCCGCCGCAGATGAGGCGGGAAGCGGTCGTCAGGCCCTGGCCCCGCTCCGGATCGCCCTGCGCCGGAACGTCTTCGCGCTCGCCCGGTGCACGCCGGCCTTGATCAGGCCGAACAGCGCCCCTTGCACGGCGGCGGCGACCAGGACCTCCGTCAGGTCGCGGTCGAGGTCCTCGGCGTCGGGCGAGTCGTCCTCGCCCGCGGCCAGTTTCCACATCCGCCGGAACAGCATGGTCGCCAGGGCGCCGCTGAGCAGGCCCATCCCCAGCGAGGCGGCCTTCTGTACAGGATGCATGCCGTCTCCGTGCCCGGTGTACGCGTCCTAAACGTTGCCCGGACCGGCCGCGTGGGCGTTCAGCGCGACGCGCGCATCAGCCCGTGACACGCGATGGCGGCGGCCGCCACGACGTTCAGGGAGTCGACCCCCGCCGCCATGGCCCCCGCGTTCATGGAGATGCACACCGCGTGGTCGGCCTCCTGCAGCCAGTGGGACGAGAGCCCGTCGCCCTCGGCGCCCAGCAGCAGCGCCACCCGTCCCTCGACCGCGATCTCGTCGATGGGGACGGCGTTCTGATCGGGGGTCAGGGCCAGCATCCGGCAGCCCGCCTTCCGCAGCTGCGCGAGCCCTTCGAACCAGTCGTCCATCCGCGCGTACGGGATCGAGAACACCGCGCCCATCGACACCTTGACCGCCCGCCGGTAGAGCGGGTCGGCGCACCGGGGCGACAGGATGACGCCGTCGACGCCGAGCGCCGCCGCCGACCTGAAGATCGCCCCTACGTTGGCGTGGTCGACGAGGTCCTCCAGCACCAGCAGGCGGTGACCGCCCCGCTTGAGCAGGGTCTCGACGGCGGGCAGAGGGAGGCGTTCCATCGAGGCCAGCGCCCCGCGGTGGACCTGGAAGCCGGCGATGCCGGACATGATCTCGTCGCTCACCACGTAGACGGTGGCGTCGCCGAGCACGTCCTCCAGGGGCGCCAGCCAGCGGCGGGTGGTCAGGACCGAGCGGATCGGGTAGCCGGCGGCGATGGCGCGTCTGATGACCTTCTCGCCTTCGGCGAGGAACAACCCGCGCTCGGCCTCCAGGCTCTTGCGCAGTTCCACGTCCCTGAGCCGGGTGTAGTCGGTCAGGCGCGGGTCGCCGGGGTCGGTGACGTACTCAAGCACCTTCTGATACTGCCATGCGCCGCCTGACCTGCCAGACCACCGCGTAGCAGGTGAGGACGAGGCACAGGCCGACCAGGGTGCCCACGCCTGCCTTCGTGAGCACGCTGGGAAGGCCGAGTTCGGGGCTGGGCTCGTCCACGAGCGGCCACAGCAGGGCGCCCGCCACCGTGCCGGACGCGCACGCGGCCACCACCGACCACCGCAGGCGGGGTGAGATCCGCAGGCGGCCGGGGACCGGGGCGGCGGGCATCCTGGACAAGCCGCGCCGGCACCACCACACGACGGCGGCCAGCCCGATCGCGGAGGAGACGTACTGCAGAAGGCGGAAGAGCGGGAGCTCTCCGAGGACGACGACGTGGAGCCAGCCGCCCCATTCGACGGAGCCCGTGGAGTGGGTGAAGGAGTCACAGAGCACATGGGAGGCGGCGCCGATCACCGCGCCGGCGGCCATCGGCAGGATCCTGAGCCGTTCGGGAGCGAGGCGCGCGGCGCGGCCGGCGAGCGCGGCCGGCAGGAGGGAGACCAGCGGGTCCCTGAACAGGACGTGGAACAGCGGCAGCAGGACGAGCACGGCGGCGAGGTCGAGGGTGACGACGCCGGTCCAGGAGTGCCAGTCGGTGTAGTCGGGCAGGAACGGCAGGAACAGCGGCAGGTCGGGCGCCATCGCCCCCAGCGCCAGCGCCCACGGATCGGCGAACCTGCGCATCCGGGAGGATGCCATCAGCGGCACCACCGCCGCGATGTGACTCGGCGTGAACGGCAATCGTCTCCCCCCCATCTGACGATCTTCGCCCATTATGCGGTGAACCTTGAACACTCTTTGCCCGTATGATCTGGAGTCACGGACTGTAGTGGGTAAGTTACGTAACGCTGTCGACGGCCGGACAGCCGGGAGTTCGGGGGTTCATGGTGCCTGACCAGCGGATTCGTGAGCATCCGGCCGCGTCAGCAGATTGGATGCGCGCCGCTCGCGCGGCTCGCTCACTCTCGGTGGCTACGCTCGTCTGGCTGGGCGTGGAAAGCACGCTCGGCCTGGCGGCGGGCCTCGTGGCCCACTCCGTCGCCCTGATCGGATGGGGGCTCTGCGCGGTCGTGGAGGCAGCGGCCAGCATGATCGTGGTGTGGCGGTTCACCGGCGCGCGCACGCTGTCGCCGAGCGCGGAGACCACCGCCAGGCGGGCGGTCGCGGTGAGCTTCTGGCTGCTGGCCCCCTATCTGGTCATCCACGTCGCCTACGACCTGGGCGCGGGGCACCGGGCGGTGCCGAGCACGCTGGGGATCGTGGTGACGGCGGTCAGTTTGGTCAGCATGCCGGTGCTGGGCATCGCCAAGCGGCGGCTCGGCGCGCGGCTGGCCTCACCGTCGACGGCCGGCGAGGGCACGCAGAACCTCATCTGCGCCGCCATGGCGGCGGGCGTGCTCGCCGGGTTGTGGCTGAACACGATCGGCTGGTGGTGGGTGGATCCGGCCGTCGCGGTCGCTCTCGCGGCGGTCGCCGTGCGTGAGGGAAGGCGCGCCTGGCGCGGTCACGCATGCTGCCATTGAGGGCAACACACTGTAATCGTCGCACCAAAAGGGCTGTTTTGCCACACTAACCGCACCGAGTATCGTTCCCGGAGTATTGCGGAGCTTCTCCCGCTAGGGTCTCCGGAAGGTTCCAACACACCTAAGAGGGCATCGTGGGGCGACACCGCACAGACGATCTCGACGGCGGATACAGAGCCAGCGAACCTCCACCCCCGCGCAAGCGTTCAAGCAGCGGTCGCGGCAGGGTGCTCGTGCCGCTGGCCGGGGCCGTCGCGATGGCCGTGCTGCTCGGCGTCGCCGCGTTCGTCATCTTCAACAGGAACCACGACTGCTCGAGCGGCAAGCTGCCGCTGCGGGTCGTCGCGACGCCCGACATCCATCCCGCGCTCAACAAGATCGCCGGCAACTACAACAAGGCCATGAACTCGATCGACAGCAAGTGCGTCGAGGTGACCGTGGCCAAGGAAGCGGCGGCGAGAACCGCGAACGCGCTGGCCGCGGGCAAGGTGCCGGCCGACTTCTGGGTGGCCGACTCCAGTCTGCTGATGGAGAGCATGAGCCAGGCCTCGGGCGGCGAGGCGCTGCCGCAGGTCGAGGGGTCGATCGCGACGTCACCCGTGGTGCTGGCGGCCGCCAAGTCGGCCGCGCCCAAGCTCGCGGACACCCTGCAGCCGAGTTGGAGCGCGATGATCGCGGCGGCGAACGTCGCGAACGTGGACGGGCCGGGCAAGAAGGTGCGCGTGCTGGCCCTCGATCCTCAGAAGAACTCGGCCGGGCTGGCCGCGCTGCTCGCCGCCGCCGGCACCGCGAAGGAGGCCAAGCAGGACAAGGCGCTCGTCGGCGCGCTGAAGGAGCTGTCCGGGCAGCTCGCCCCCGACTCGACGGCGCTGCTGGCCAGCCTCACGGTGAAGAGCAGCAGGATGCCCGTCGGGGTCACCTCCGAGCAGGCCATCCACGCCCACAACAAGAAGAAGCCGGAGGCGCCCGTGGTGGCGCTCTATCCGAAGGAAGGCACGCTCAACCTCGACTACCCCGTCACGATCCTGGCCAAGGACCCGGCGGTGCTGAAGGCGGCGGCGGACTTCAAGCAGTACCTGACCACGGAGTCGGCCGCGAAGACCCTGCGCAACGCCGGGTTCCGCGGCATCGACGGCAAGGCGGGCGACGCGCTGTCGGAGGAGGACGGCTTCACCACCGACCCGCCGACCGCCCTGGAGCCGCCGGACACCGCGACCGTGGCCCGGATGGTACAGACCTGGTCCAGGCTGAACCTCGGCACCAGGCTGCTCACCCTCCTCGACGTCTCGGGGACGATGGCGTTGCCGGTGCCCGGCACCGACATGACGCGCATGCAGGCCATCAACAAGATCGCGACAGAGGGTCTCGGGCTCTTCCCCGCCGACTCCGAGGTGGGTCTGTGGACGTTCTCCACCCATCTGGACGGACAGGACAAGGACTGGAAGGAACTCGTGTCCGTCGGCCCGCTCAGCGAGTCGATCGACGGGACACTCCGCAAGGAGGCGCTGGCCAAGACGTTCTCCCAGATCAAGGCCAAGCCCACGGGCGACACCGGGCTGAACGACACGATCAAGGCCGCCTACACGGAGCTGACCAAGACCTTCCGGCAGGACAAGATCAACACCTTGCTGATCCTCACGGACGGCGCCGGCAACGACGATCCCGACGGCGGCGTCAAGAACGCCGAGATCCTGCAGTACCTGAAGAAGACCTACAGCCCGAAGCGGCCCATCAGCATCCTGCTCATCGCGTTCGGCCCCGAGGCCGAGAAGGGGAAACGGCAGATGGACGCGCTGGCCAAGGCCACGGGCGGCGAGGCGTACATCGCCAAGGACATCCTCCAGGTGCGCGACTTCTTCCTGCAGGGCATGGAACGCCGCCTCTGCTCACCCAACTGCGACGGCTGACCTGTGAGAGGGCCGGACTCCCCTCATGCCCATCGGGTATGGCGGGCGAACCGGCCTGAAAGGGGCGGCGTCCTCTCCGCGTGGGGCTGAGTGCCCGTACGACCCGCGGGGAGGGAATCCGTGCCTGGATGGCCGACCGTCGACCGAGCCGACGATCAGGAGCTCGTTGAGGCTCTGCGCCGCGCGGACGCCGACGCCCCCGCCAAGCTGTACGACTCGTACGGCGAACGCCTGCACGACTACGCCTGCACCCTCATCGAGGAGCGGGAGGTCGCCGGGGACGCCGTGCACGACGCGCTCGTCACCGCCCAGGGGTGCGTGGACCGGCTGAAGGAGCCCGTCAGGCTGCGGGCCTGGTTGTACGCGCTGACCCGGTTCCAGGCGCGGTCCAGGCTGTCGTACCGGAGCGGCACCCCCGTGGAGGGCATGCCGCTGCCGGATCCCGGCGAGCACGACGATCCCGAACTGGCCGACCTGGTCTACGAGACGCTGGGCGAGCTGAGCAGGAACGAGCGCGAGGTCCTGGTGTTGTCGCTGCGCCACGGCCTGACCCCGGCCGAGACGGGCGCGGTGCTCGGGCTGACCTCGCGCCAGGTGACCTCCAGGCTGGGCCGCGCGCGCGACCACCTGGAGAACGCCGCCGCCGCCGTGGTGCTGGCCAGGACGGGCCGGGCGCACTGTCCCGACCTGTCGGCGATGGTGGACTCGTGGGAGGGTCCGCTCACGCCGCTGCTGCGCCGGCGGTTGTCGGGGCACATCGGCGGGTGCGAGGTGTGCACCGAGGGCCGGGACCGGCAGATCTCGGCCCTTCGGCTGCTGGACATGGTGCCGGTGGCGTTCGCGCCGCTCTCGCTGCGCCGCCGGGTGGTCGACACGTGCGTCAACCCGGAGCGCGACCAGACCCGTACGTTGATCACCGATCGGGGCGACAACTTCGACCGGACGGGTTTCCCCGTGGCCGCCGAGGGCCGCTCGCGCCGCCCCGGGACGCGCCGGCTCGCTCCGGTGGTCCTCGCCGGGGCCTGCCTGCTGGCCGCGACGGGCGCCGTGGTCGCGATCAACGGCCGCGACGCCTCCAGCGGCTCCGCGCTGCCGTCGAAGCCCTCTCCGGCGTTCTCCGTGGCGGAGAGCCCCTCCCCCGAGCCCGTTCTGGAGGAGGACGAGGAGGAGCCATCGTTCTCGCCGTCGCCCACGCCCAGCGCGACGCGGCCGGCCAGGCGCACGCCGAGCGGGCGGCCGGTCGCCACGCGCCCCCGCTCCAGGCCCGCCCCCGTCCCCACGGCCATCCGGCGCAGGCCCGCGCCGGGTCCCAAGCTCGTCGCGTCGTGCCCTGACGGGATCGACGGACCGGCCAGGATCGGGCTCCGCGCCCGCAACGCCGCGGTCTCCTGGGTGGCCACGGCCTCACAGGGCCTGGACGTGCATCCGGCGAGCGGGTCGATCAGGGCGGGCGGTTCGGTGCGGGTCGTGGTGACGGTCGCCGACCCGGCCGTCTCCGGCAGCGGCCGCGTGGCCTTCACCTCGAACGGCGGCACCAGGTCCTGCTCGTTGTCCTGGGTGGCCGACGAGTGGCCGCCGGCCACCGACGCGCCGGACGGCGATGTGCCCACGGACATCTCCGAGCCTCCCGAGACGCCCACCGCCGGCGTGGAGAGCTCCTCCGTGGACACCATGGACGAGTGAACGGGTAGGGTCCACACCACAGGCCGGTAGATCGAAACTTAGACGACAATTAGGCATAATTCCGGCCCTGGCTCGAACATCCTGCGTCTCATAGGGCATTCTGGTGTGCTTGGAGACCACTCCGGGGCCGACGAGCGCTTGACCATGTGTTGAAGTTCACACGAGAAAACTCAGCCGGCGCGTGAACCGGTCAGCGTCACCAAGCGTCGGCATTGACGTGCCAGGCGCTGATTGGTCCCATGAACTGCGATCGAACACGCTCCTACCAGGAAGATCAGGAGAGACACAGGAGATGCTCAAGCACCGCAGAGCGCTGGCGTGGGTGCTGGCGCTCGCCTGCATAGCGGGGGCGATCGTCGCGCTGTTCGACATCGAGACACCGCTGCGCCCGTTCTTGATCTCCCTGTTTCTCCTGTTCGTTCCTGGGGCCGCAGTGGTGGGACTGTTGCGGGATCGTGATCCCCTTGCCGCACTATCAGTAGGGGCCGCCGCGAGCCTCGTGCTGAACGTGCTTCTCGCTCAGGCCATGCTGCTCTTCAACGCGTGGTCTCCGAGAGCCGGTGTGGCCACCGTCGCCGTGCTCGGAGGGTTCATGTACGTGCTTCGCGTGTTGTACCGGGGGAAGAGCATGCAGACCGAACAGGGGGCCAGGGCAAGGTGAACATCCAGGTAGTTCGGCCGGGAGAGCTCGGAGACTCCGAGCGCGCCCGGTGGCGGGAGCTGCAGAAGGCGGACCCGAGTCTGGACAACCCGTTCCTGTCCGTCGAGTTCGCCGTCGCGATGGACCGTTTGCGCGACTACGTGAGGGTGGCGGTCCTCTCCGACGGCAACGGCATCGCCGGCTTCTTCCCGTACGAACGGCACAGCTTCGGCATCGGCAAGCCCCTCGGCGGCTTCCTGACCACCTGCCACGGCCTGATCGCCGCGCCGGAGCTGAAGCTCGACGCCAAGGCGCTGCTGCGGACCTGCAAGCTCAGCGTGTTCGACTTCGACCATCTGGTGGCGGGGCAGCCCACGTTCGCCCCATACGAGCAGGACGTGCGGCCGGCTCCGGTCATGGACTTCACCTCGGGGTTCGAGGCCTGGATCGACCAGGTCAAGGCCAACTCCCCGAAGAACCTCAAGACCGTCCGCTACAAGGAGCGCAAGCTCGGCAGGGAGCAGGGCGAACTGCGCCTCGCGTGGGCGTCCGCAGACCCCGAGGTGCTGCGCACGCTGCTGGCCTGGAAGTCCGACCAGTACCGCAGGACCGGGCGGGTCGACAGGTTCGCCCAGCCGTGGATCGTCGAGCTGACGGAAATGATGCATGCCGAGAAGTCATCGGACTTCGGAGGCGTGCTCACCATGCTTTATGCGGGCGACGTGCCGGTGGCCGGACATTTCGGCCTCCGCACGGCGACCACCCTTGTAGGGTGGTTCCCCGCCTACGACACCGAGTTCGCCCGTTATTCGCCGGGCATCGTCCATCATCTGCAGATGGCCGAGGCCGCCGCGAACGACGGGCTGCACATGGTCGACATGGGCAAGGGCGGCAAGGAGTACAAAGACTGGCTCAAGAGCGGGGTCCTGTACGTCGCCGAGGGCCGCATCTCCAGACCGTCCGCGACCGCGGCGGTGCACTGGATCGGCAGAACTCCTTTCAACAAGGCCCGAACAATTGTCATGGACCGGCCGTCTCTTTATAAGGCGGCCGACCGTGTCCTCAAGGGCTTTGGTCGGGTGCGCACCTCAGTGCAACAGCAGGAGTCACCCAATGTAGTCAAGGAAGCATCGGGAGCGGGTTGACCGCTCCCACCCCCGGCACCAGCACACACCCTCACTCTCCACACAGGACCCGCCCGTGCACGGCACCCCGGTTCCGTCGTTCCCGCAGCACCCGGGAATGACTTCGTCCGGCGCGCACGGGAGGGTCCCGGAAGGACATTCCTCGCCATGAGTCCCGAGATAACCAAGCACAACGGCAAGCTCCAGGCCACGCCCCTCCGCTCGATGCCGCCTCCGTCGAGCTTCACGCCCGTGACGCCGCACCTCGCCATCTCACCGACGGTGAGCGTGGTCGTGCCCGCCATGAACGAGGCCGAGAACCTGCCGCACGTCTTCGCCACCATCCCGCAGTGGGTCGACGAGATCGTGCTGGTCGACGGCAACTCCGTCGACGACACGGTCGCCGTGGCCAGGCGGCTGCGGCCCAACGTGAAGGTCGTGACGCAGACGGGCAAGGGCAAGGGCGACGCCCTGGCCGCCGGTTTCGCGGCGTGCACCTGCGACATCATCGTGATGATCGACGCCGACGGCTCGACCGACGGGCGCGAGATCATCAACTTCGTGGGCGCGCTCGTGACCGGCGCCGACTTCGTCAAGGGCTCGCGCTACGCCGCCGGCGGCGGCAGCGACGACCTGACGTTCAACCGCCGTCTGGGCAACAAGGTGCTCACCGGCATCGTCAACGTGATGTACCGCACGCAGTACACCGACCTGTGCTACGGCTACAACGCCTTCTGGGCCCGCCACCTCAACGTGCTCGACCTCGACTGCGACGGCTTCGAGGTGGAGACGCTGATGAACGTGCGCGCGGCCAAGGCCGGGCTGAAGGTGCACGAGGTGCCGAGTCACGAGCGCAATCGCATCCACGGCGAGAGCAACCTGCACGTCGTACGCGACGGCTTCCGCGTGCTCAGGACCATCCTGAAGGAGTGGCGCCGCCAGCCCTCCCCGCCCCAGCCTGAGCCCACCGCCGCCCCTGCAGCTGACCGAGGCGTCGCATAAAAAGGACCGTTGTGAACACGTCTGTTGTCATCTGCGTCTACACCGAGGACCGGTGGGAGGACATCAGGCAGGCAGTCGAGTCGGTCGAGAACCAGACCCGCCCGGCCCACGAGCTGATCCTGGTGGTCGACCACAACCCCGACCTGCACCTCAAGCTCAAGCGCGAATATCCACAGGCCATCGTGGTGGAGAACACGCACGAGCAGGGGTTGTCCGGAGGCAAGAACACCGGCGTGGCCACGGCCAACGGTGAGATCATCGCGTTCCTCGACGACGACGCCGTCGCCGATGCCGGATGGCTGGAAGCTTTGGAGGAGGGCTTCCAGGAATCCGGCGTGGTGGGCGTGGGCGGTCGCACCGACCCCCTGTGGGCGTCCGGCAGGCGGCCGCGGTGGTTCCCGTACGAGTTCGACTGGACGGTCGGCTGCACCTACCGCGGCATGCCCGCGGTCAGGGCGCCGATCCGCAACGTGATGGGCGGCAACGCCGCCTTCCTGCGCGACGTCGTGTCCGAGGTGGGCGGCTTCCACAGCGGCATCGGGCGCAGCGTCCAGGGGCGCAGGTCGCGCCCGTTGGGCTGCGAGGAGACCGAGTTCTGCATCCGGCTCACCCAGCGCAAACCCGGCTCCGTCATGCTGTTCGAGCCGCGCGCGGTGATCGGGCACAAGGTGTCGAAGCAGCGCGAGGGCTTCGCCTACTTCCGGTCCAGATGCTACGCGGAGGGCCTGTCGAAGGCCCTGGTGACGCAGGAGGTCGGCACCCAGGACGGGCTGGCCAGCGAGCGGGCGCACGCGATCAAGACACTGCCGCTCGGCGCGCTGCGCGGGATCGGCGAGGCCCTGCGGGGCGACGTCGGAGGGCTCGGCAGGGCCGCCGCGATCGTCATCGGGCTGGCCTGGACGACCTGGGGCTACGTGGTGGGCACGGCACGACTGAAGGCGGCGCGCTCATGATCCGTGTCCCGATCCTGATGTACCACTCGGTCACCGACAGCCCCAACGACGAGACGCGGCCGCACTCGGTGCGGCCCTCCGACCTGGCCGAGCAGCTGGCCTACCTGTCGGAGCGCGGCTTCACCCCGCTCACGCTGGGCGACCTGGTGGCCTCACTCAACAAGAACAACGGCCGCTCCATGCCCGACAAGCCGATCGTGGTGACCTTCGACGACGGCTACGCCGACTTCCACAGCCACGCGCTGCCGCTGCTCGAACGCTACAACTTCCCCGCCACGGTCTTCCTGACCAGCGGCTGGGTGTCCGACGCGGGCAAGGACGCGGCGGGCAGGCCCCTGGACGGCATGCTGTCCTGGGGGCAGGCCCGCGAAGCCGCGCAGACCGGCATCGAGATCGGCGGCCACAGCCACAGCCACCCCCAGCTCGACCAGCTCCGCATCGAGGACCTGCGTCAGGAGCTGCGCAGGAACAAGGGCCTGCTGGAGGAGAAGATCGGCGCGCCGGTCGCCACCATGGCCTACCCCTACGGCTACTCCAGCGCCCGCGTACGCCGTGAGGTGCGCAAAGCCGGCTATTTCGCCGCCTGCGCCGTCAGCAACACGATCGCCGCGGACCGGCACGACATGCTGGCCATCCCCCGGTTGACGGTCGGCAAGGGCACGACCATCAACATGTTCAAGCGCGCCGTCGAAGGCACCGCCGTACCTCTCATCTACATGCGCGAGCGCATCCTCACCAAGGGGTACGCCGTCGTGCGCAGGACGAGGTACGGGCTGCAGCGGGTGCGCGGCAATGTCTAAGGTCTGGGGACGGATCCTCGTCGACCTGCGCAACCCGCTCTTCCGGCAGGGTTACGCGCTCATGGCGAACACCGTCATCACCGGCGTGCTCGGCATGGGCTACTGGCTGCTGGCCGCCCACTACTACTCCCCCGAGGAGTTCGGCCGCGGCCAGGCGGTGATCACCGCGATGCGGTTGTTCGCGTCGCTGGTCGCGCTCGGGTTCGTCGGTGCGCTCGCCCGCTACCTGCCGGTGGCCGGCCGCCGCACGCCCGAGCTCATCCTGCGCGGGTACGGCCTGGCCGCCGCCACGGGCGGGGTCGCGGCGGTCGGCTTCCTGCTGACGCTGCCGCTGTGGGGCGAGACCTACTCCGTGCTCGCCGGGTTCGGGCCCGGACTGTTCTTCCTGGCGTCCGTGGTGGTGTGGGCCGTCTTCACCCTCCAGGACGTCGTGCTGACGGGCCTGCGCAGGGCGCCGTTCGTACCGTTGAACAACCTCATCTTCGGCCTGGTCAAGATGGGCCTGCTGGTGGCGCTCGCCGGCGCGCTGCCCACGGGCGGCATCTTCGCCTCCTGGGTCATCCCGACTGCGCTCGCCCTGATCCCGATCAACTTCCTGATCTTCGGCGTCGTGGTGCCCCGGCACACCAGGCAGGCCGGCGCGGAGCAGCAGCCCCCTCGTCTGCGCGAGATTGGAAGGTTCCTGGCCGGCGACTTCCCCGGGACGCTGTCGATCCTGGCCATCGTCTACCTGGTGCCCGTGGTCGTCGCCACCCAGGTGGGCGAGGCCACGTTCGGGCGTTTCTCGATGGCGCACACCCTGGCCAGCATGATCGAACTGCTGGCCATGAACATGGCGGTGTCGCTGACCGTCGAGGGCTCCTTCGACCGGTCCCAGCTGGCGGAGAACTGCCGGCGGGCGTTGCGGCGGGCCTTCATGATCGTCGTACCCATCATCACGGTGGCGATCGCCGGTGCGCCACTCATCCTGACCGTCTTCGGGCCCGCCTTCGCCGAGGAGGGCACGACGCTGCTGCGGCTCATGGCGCTCGCCGTGCTGCCCCGGGTGCTGATCGAGGTTTATCTGAGCGGGCTCCGGGCCCAGAGCAGGGCGCGCACGCTGGCCGTCGTCCAGATCGGGCTGGCCGTCCTGGTGCTGGTCTCCACGCTCGCGCTGTTCCCCTTCGCCGGGGTGAACGCGGTGGGATACGGGCTGCTGGCCAGCGAACTGCTCGTGGCGCTGTTGATCTTCGGAAATCTGCGTAAGATTCTCGGATTCGGCGATACAGGTCGACCGGCTGTCACTCAGGGGTCGTCCAGGACCGCATGATGGTCAACGCGAGGCAACGGGACAGCGATGGCGTGACGACACCGGGGACCACGGGCTCCCCGGACGCGCGCGGGGACAAGGAGGACTCAGACGTGCCCTTCGATCCGGAGGCTACCGGGATCATCCCGAAGCTGACGTTCGAGCCCCCTGGTGAGGGCTCCGGCACGTCTGAGGAGAGCGAGGCGGAGGCCGCCGAGACCACCGCCGATCCCGGCCCCGACCGCACCACGGCCATCCGCCTCCCGGTGCCACCGGCGTCGGGCAAGGGCGACCCACAACCTCCGGGTGCTTCTCCGGAGTCCGCCCCTTCTCCGGAGTCCAGTGCTTCTCCGGGGTCCGGCGGTTCTGCGGGGCCCGGTGGATCGCAACCGTCCGGGGGTTCAGCGGAGCCGTCGGCGGGATCGCAGGCATCCGGCGGTTCCTCGCAACCGCCGGGAGGTTCCCAGGCGTCCGGGGAGACGAAACCGGCCGGTGGTGCGCGGCCGTCCGTGGGATCGCGACCGTACGGCGCGGCGCGGGCCGCCGCCACCGCTCAACCCTCCGGCGGTACGAAACCCGCCAGCGGCTCGAAGACGTCCGGCAAGACGAAGCCCGGCACCGGCACACGACCGTCCGAGGGCAAGCCATCCGGCGGTCCGACCCCACCGCCCGGCGGTCCTCAGGGCACCGCCACATCGCGAAGTTCCGGCACGTCGCAGGGCACCGGTAGGTCACAGGGTGACGCCGGCAGCGGCAGCGGCAGGGCAAGCACAGGCGCACCCGCCGGCGGACGCGGCGAACCCAGCGCAACGCGGCAAGTCGGCGACAGCGAGAAGACGCGCGCGATCGGGCAGGTCGGCACTGGCGCGGCGGCTACCGGGCGCGAGCAAGCCGGCACCGACGGACGCGAACACAGCAGCTCGGCCACGCGCGGACAGAGCAGCACAACCGGGACCGGCCAGGCCAGCGGGCCCCAGACCGTCCGACCGCAGCCGGCGAGCGGGCCCCAGACGGTCCGTCCGCAGCCGGCGAGCGGCTCGGCCCACACCGTGCAGGGCGGGGGTTCTTCCGGCGACGCGCAGCAACCGGCCGGCGGTGCTCAGACCGGTAACGACTCGAGATCCGCGAGCGGCCCGCAGCCGGCCGGGCATGCGCAACCGCCCGGTGGGACGTGGTCCGGGGCACTCGGCGGGAAACCGGGCACCGAGGATGACTCCCGCGCCACCAACCCGAACGTCGCAGTGCCCCCCGCGGCGGGAGGCCCCCACGCCGGCGCCGGAGCGCCGCCCGCGGGCGTGGGTGCGCCGCCCGTCGGGGCGCCGCCTCAGGGGCCCGTAGGTGTGGCGCTGGAGGGACCCCAGGGGCCGGCCGGAGGGCCGATCGCCCAGGTGCGGGCGACGGCGCAACCGCAGGCGTTGCGGGCCCGCGTCAGCGCGCTGATCGCCAGCGCGCCCCGGTGGTTGCCCGTGGTGCTGGTCCTTGAGGGTCTGCTCATGTTCATCCTCGCCGTCAAGGTCTCCCCGGGGCCGCTGCGAGGTGTGGACCCGGCGGACATCGACGGTCTCGGGCTGATCTCGGCGCTGCCCGTCACCGCGTTCCTCGCGATCCTGATCATGATCGTGTCGTTCTTCGTCACGGTCGCCCAGAGCACCGACCGCAAGTTCCTGCTGTTGTTCCAGATCGCCGCCATCGCGTTCGCGCTGCACGGCGTCGGGTCGCTGGTGGCCAGTGAGCCGCGTTTCCCCACGGCGTACATCCATGCGGGTTTCGTGGAGTTCATCAGCAGGACGGGCGAGACGGCGATCAGCATCGACGCCCGCATGGGCTGGCCGGGTTTCTTCGCGTTGTTCGCGTTCGTGACGAAGGCCGCCGGCATCAGCGACATGACGACGATCCTGCAGTGGACGCCGCTCCTGTCGAACCTGCTCTACTTGCTCCCGTTCGTGCTGATCCTGCGCCAGGTGGTGGCGACCACGCGGGCGCGGTGGTTCGCGGCGCTGCTGTTCGTGCTGGTGCAGTGGATCGGGCAGGACTACTTCTCGCCGCAGGGCTTCACGTTCGCCCTGTATCTGGCGTTCGTGGCGATCCTGCTGAGATGGTTCGGGCGGGTCGAGCCCCGGACCCGGCCGATCGCGACCAAGGGCCTGCGCAAGCTGCTCGGCAGGCTCGACGCCATGACGCCGGGCGAGCTGGCCAACACCGGCACCTACCGGGCCGACAAGCTGCTCATGCTCATGATGTTGCTGGCGCTCTTCATCGCGTCGGTGGCCTCGCACCAGATCACGCCGTTCATGATGCTCGGTGTGGTGACGGCGTTCCTGCTGGTCAAGCGTACGTCGCTGACATGGGGGCTGCCGTTCTTCCTCGGGCTCGTGGTGGCGGCCTGGATCAGCTACATGACGGTCGGCTTCTGGTCCAGCCAGATCGACACGATCTTCGGCGGGCTGGGCAACGTCCTGTCCAACCTGCGCAGCAACACCGGCGACCGGATCGAGGGCACCGACCCCGCCCACGCGATGGTGTTGCAGGCCCGGCTCGGCATCCTGGTGGTGATCCTCGGGCTGGCGGCGGCCGGGTTGTTCCGGCGGCTGCGGCGCGGGGTGTTCGACAGGTCGGCGCTGGTCCTGCTCTGCGTGCCCGTGCTGGCTCTGGGCCTGCAGAGCTACGGCGGCGAGATCGGGCTGCGCATCTACATGTTCGCGCTGCCCGGTGCGTGCCTGCTGGCCGCATACGCGTTCTTCCCCAACCTGCCGGCCGACAGCGCCGACGTACGCGAGGAGACCGTGCCGCTGCGTAAGCGGAACGTGCGCTTCAACCCCGAGCTGACCAGGAAGATCTCGGTCGTGCTCGCGGCGTGCTTCGCGGTGGTGTTCGCGATGGCGTTCCTGCTGGCGAGGTACGGCAACGAGAAGTTCGAGCGGGTCACCACCGGCGAGGTGGCGGCCCTGCACCACGTCTACGACCACGACAAGCCCAGCGCCAGGGTGCTTTATCTGGTGCCCAAGCTGGGGCCGGAGGTCACGCCGACCCTGCCGTGGGGCGAGCGGGACGTCGAGTTGGTCGCCTTCAACGAGCAGGCGCTCGTGCACAAGGACCCGACGAAGATCACCGACGCGGTGAAGGCGCTGCAGGGGCAGCCACGTAACTCGTACCTGATGGTGAGCACCGGCCAGGTGAGCTACCTGCAGCTCAACGAGGGTTATCCGGTGGACTGGGGGGAGAAGTTCCGCGCGGCGCTGGACGCCTCGCCCCATCTGAAACGGGTGTACTCCAACGACGACGCGGCGCTCTACACCTGGAAGAAGTTCGTCAGGGGGACCGAGATCCCCGAGCCACACCCCTACAAGGGCCGCGGCGACCCCACCTCGCCGTGGACGCCGGTGGGCATCGGGGCGCTGGTCGTGACCTGGGTGGCGCTGTTCGGCTATGAGATCATCCGCCTGAACGGCCCCGCCCGGGCGCGCAAGGCGCGTAAACGCCTGTTGTTCCTGGCGGTTCCGGCGTTCGTGGTGGCCATCGCGGTGGTCATCGAACGCTTCATCTACATCGCGCAGAACAACTGAAATCCCGGGGAACCCACGCCGTCTGCTGTTCCCCGGGAGGTCCTGACGACGTGCGCGCCGTGGGTCCGGCGCTGCTGTCGCTCCACCGGCCGGTCCGCTTCAGCCGCTCGTGGCTCGGCGGGCCGGTCGAGTGGCTGCCGCGTTGTCGATCGTGTCAGCCGGTCACCCGCGGCGGCACGTCGGTCTCACCGCACCCGCGCTGGTGGGGGGCCACGACGCGGTAGCGGCGGCCATCCGGTGGGCGTGCTGTCGTCCGGTGCTTCACATGCCCCGGCCGGCCCACTTGATCTCGTACGGCCGCAGGGTGACCCGCTTGCCGTCGACGGTCGCGTTGACCGCTTCGCCGGACGTGTTCACCATGACGACCTGGCGCTCCTGGCCGATGGCTCTGATCCGCTGGTCGGAGGTGGGGACCTTGGTGACCTCGACCCCGGCGGGGAACCACTTGGTGAACCCGCTCAGCAGGCCGGCCATCGGCATCTCGCCGCCCACCTTCGGCGCCCACAGGCAGCCTGGGCACCCGGTTTCGTCCTTCTGCTGCGGGTTCCAGTACAGCGCCGTAGTGACGCCGCTCGTGGCGAACTCCATCAGCGCCGTCGCCTGCACCGCCGTGCGCTGCTCCTCGCTCCAGCCGGAGTTCTCCGGCTCGACGTACCACTCCGCCCACCACACCGGCAGGTCGCCGCTCTTCTGCCGCAGCCACGAGGTGATGGCGCTGAACTTTGCCTGGGCACCGAAGTCGTCGGGGATGTTGTCTTTGTCGGTGGTCATCGACGCGCCGTCGACCACGATGAAGTCGGCGCCCTGCTTGTTGTCGATCCAGTACTGGATGGCGTCGAGCGCGCGCTGGTCGACGCTTCCCCAGGGGCCGGTGAGCTCGGAGGGCTCCTGGGGGTTCGCGTTGCTCTCGATCGGGACGTACGGGCCGCCGACCTTGATGTCGGCGCTCACCTTCTTCAAGGCCGTGTAGACCTTGTTGTACAGCTCGGTGTACGCCTTGGCGTCCCACTTGTTGGTGGTCGGGTCCCAGAAGCCCTTGAACTCGTTCCAGACCATGTAGTGCTTGACGGTCGGATACTGCTTGGCGACCTTGACGGCGAGCTCGGCGAAGTCGTCGTAGTGCTCGGGCTCGGGGGCGACGGTGTGGTTCTTGCTCCAGTCGGTGCGCCCGGCCCTGCCGCCCTTCATCCAGTCGGGCGCGCAGCACAGCGTGATCACCGGCATCCCTCGCGACGACGCGATGAAGGTCAGCCGCCGGTCGAGGTCGCGGAAGTTGACCTGCCCCGGGCTCGGCTCGGGGTTGCCGACTCCCCAGCCCATGATGTGCTGGTTCTGCACCATCGGCACCCGGCCGAGCAGGCCCTTGGCCTGGTCCTGGACCTGCTCGGGCTCGTTGTCGACACTGTATTGCGTGTGCGTGACGCCCCAGCGCGGCCAGTTGGCCAGCGCGGGCGGCTTGTCCAGCTTGGGTGCCGGCTCGCTGGGCACCGTCGTGGCGACCTCGGCGCCGCTGAACTCGCTGCGCTCCCCGGACGTGAGTGAGGCGTAGACCATGATGCCCGCCACGAGGACGACCGCGAGGATGCCTGCTCCAAGGGCGATCGGCCACGGCGAGCGTCGGCGCGCATGACGGCCATCGGTCGGAATCACTGAACGCTCCTCATCCAGACGTGCCCCGCAAGGGGCGACCATACAGAAAGGCCGGACGCAGCACCGGCCTGATGAGGCTAATCGTCTCGCTCACAAATCGCTATTCGTCAGCAGCACGCGGTGGCCGCTGACCGCCGGCCGGGCCGGGCACCCCGGCATAGCGGTAGGGGACCGGCTGCCTACCGGGCTGGACGATGAGCAGGGTGCCCGGGGTCTCCGCGTAGAAGGCGGACTCGACGGCGGCGGCCACGTCGTCGGCGGTGAGCAGAGGGAAGCCGGCGTTGACGAACATCTCTCGTGTTTCGGCGACCAGCGGCGTGTCGGTGAAGCCGGGGCACACGGCGCCGATGCGGATGTTCCGGGCGGCCAGCGGCTCGGCCAGCGCCCTGACGAGGCCGACGACGGCGTGCTTGGTCATCGTGTAGACGGGGTCGCCGGAGAAGGCCACGAGCCCGGCCAGGGACGCGGTCGCCACGATGGCGCCGCCACCGGAACGGGCGAGGAGCGGGACGCCGGCCCGGACGCCGAAGACGACGCCGTCCACGTTCACGCCGACCACCTGGCGGTAACGTTCGGCGTCGAAGTCGGTCAGGTCCACCCGCCCGCTGACGCCGGCGTTGAGGTGGACCAGGTCGAGCCGGCCGTACTGCCGCTCGGCCAGCGCGACGGCCTCGAGCGAGGCCTCCTCGTGGCTGACGTCGGCCTCCAGCCAGACGCCGCCGACCTCCTTGCCCAGGCGTTCCGCGCCCTCGCCGTCGCGGTCGACGAGCACGCATTTGACCCCGCCGGCCGCCAGTCGGCGTGCCACGGCGGCTCCGATGCCACTGGCCGCTCCGGTGATCAGTGCAACTGTGCTCATGGCGCTCCTTGCGGGGTCGAAACCGTGGGTCCAGGCTGGTCGAGCGTCTCAGGGTCTGCCGGGCTCGGGGCGGTCAGTGCTGGTCGAGCATGCGGTGGGCGCGAGCGATCAGCGTGGGTACGGCGGAGCCGATGCGGTCGAATCCCTCTCCCACGGTCTTACCTTGCCGGAAGCGGGCGTGGATACCCTCCACGATGACCGCCAGCTTGAAGTTGCCGAAGGCCACATAGAACCCGAGATCCGAAATATCCCGACCTGATGCCTTGATGTAGTGGCTCGCGAACTCGGCCGCGTTCATGAACCCGGGCGCCACCGTCACGTCGCCCGCCACCGGGATCCCCGCCCGCTCGTCGTCCCCGGCGTCGTGCCAGTACGTCAGCGTGAGCCCCAGGTCGGCCAGCGGATCACCGAGGGTGGACATCTCCCAGTCGACCACGGCCGCGATCTCGAGCTCCCCCATCGTGATCAGCGTGTTGTCGAGCCGGTAGTCGCCGTGCACCAGCGTGCCGGCCGACTCGGCGGGCAGCCGCTCACGCAACCGGCCGACGAGCCGGTCGTACTCCGGCGACTCCGCCGTCTTCGAGCGCTCCCACTGCTGGCCCCACCGGTCGAGCTGCCTGGCCAGGTAACCCTCCGGCCGCCCGAAGCCGGCCAGCCCGACCTCGCGGTAGTCGACTGCGTGGATGGCGGCCAGCACCTCGGCCAGCCGCTCCGACAGCCGCCGCGCCTGCTCAGGCGTGTGCTCGCCGAGCTCTTCCCTGGTCCGCACGGCAACGCCCGGCACGTGCTCCATGAGGTAGAACGGCGCCCCGAGCACGTCCTCGTCGGCGCAGAACGCTACCGGACCCGGCACCGGCACGGGCGTCGGCGCGAGCGCCGAGATGACCCGGAACTCGCGCCGCATGTCGTGGGCGGTGGGCAGCACGTGACCGAGCGGCGGCCGGCGCAGAACCAGCCGGCGGTCGCGGGCCTCGACCAGATACGTCAGGTTCGACCGTCCACCCGGGATCAGCGAGACGGACAGGGGCTCGCCGGCGTCGGGCAGGTTCCGGCCCATCCACGCGACCAGGCTGGGACGGTCGATGCCAGGTACGGTCATGAACACACATTAGAACCTCATTCGGTGCTGAATGCCAGCTGAGAGTTGCGTAACGTTCCAGAGCAGGGGCGATCCGCCAAGAGCTGAGATCCTTTACCCTGGGGGGTATACGTCTGCCCAGACGCTGGACAGAGAGTGGCAGCACACAGTAGGAGACCATGCGCGTCACCCTTGCCCTGCCTCGTGAGCTGGGAGAGCCCGAGATCGATCGGTGGCGGAGCCTGCAGGAGCCCGGCACCGTCTTCGACAATCCGTTCCTGTCGCCCGAGTTCACGATCACGGTCGGCGAGGTACGCGACGTCGTCCGCGTGGCCGTGCTGCACGACGGCCCGGAGATCGTCGGGTTCTTCCCCTTCGAGCGGCATCCGCTGGGCATCGGCAAGCCCGTGGCCGCCGGGCTCACCGACGCGCAGGGCATCGTCCACGTCAAGGACCTCGAGCTCGACCCCCGCCGGCTGATCAAGAACTGCGGGTTGTCGGTCTACGAGTTCGACCACCTGGTGGCCGGGCAGCCGCTGCTCGACTCCCGGCACGAGCGGCACCCGTCGCCGATCATCGACCTGAGCGAGGGCTACGAGCGCTACACCGAGTTCCTGAGGCAGCACTCCGGCAAGACGTACAAAACAACTCTGGCCAAGGCGCGCAAGCTGGAACGCGAGGCCGGGAAGATCCGCCACGACTACGCGACCGCCGACGTGGCGCCGCTGCGCACGCTGCTCGGCTGGAAGACCGACCAATACCGTCGCACGGGCCGCACCGACCGCTTCTCCCAGCGGTGGATCGTGGAGCTGGTCGAGCGGCTGCTGGCCACCCGGTCGGACAGCTTCGCCGGGGTGCTCGACATGGTCTACGCCGACGACCAGCCGGTGGCCGGGCACTTCGGGCTGCGCACGAGCACCACGCTGGTCGGCTGGTTCCCCGCCTACGACCCGCGCTTCGCCAAATACTCCCCTGGCCTCATCCACCACCTGGCGATGGCCGAGCGCGCCGCCGGGTCCGGCATCCGCGTCATCGACATGGGCCGGGGCCAGAAGGAGTACAAAGACAAGCTGAAGACCGGCGAGTTGCAGGTGGCCGAGGGGCGCGTGGCCAGGGCCGGCGCGTCGGCGGGGGTGCACTGGCTGTTGCGGGTGCCCGCGCGCAGGACACGCGCCGCGGTGATGGCCAACCCGATCTTGCTCAAGACGGCCGACAAGGCGTTGAAAACCTATGGAAAGCTGCGTACTGTCCTACAAGGATGAATTTGATCGCAGAGCGCACGGGTCGTCACTGTCTGTCGCTTCCTTCCAACCGGCTCGGCCTCTATCTGGCATTACGCCACTGGTGCCTGCCCGGTCAGCGACTGCTCATGTCGCCCATCTCGGCCGACGAGATCCTGTTCCTGGTGCTGGCTGCCGGGCTGCGGCCGGTGATCGCGCCGCTCTCCGCCCGTGACGGCAACATCGACGTCTCACGGCTCGATCTCGACGGTGTGGACGCCGTCCTGACTACCAACCTGTACGGCCTGCCCGACCGCGTCTCCGCCCTCACCGGCAAGGTCCTCATCGAGGACGTGGCCCACGCCCTGGAGAGCCACGTCGACGGCCGGCCGCTGGGGACGTTCGGCCAGGCGGGCGTCTTCAGCCTCTCCAAGCACGCGGGGGCCGGCTCGGGCGGCGTGCTCGCCGTGGAGGACAGGTCCGACCTGGAGGCGCTGACGCGCGCCCGCGACCTCCTGCTGGCCCCGGGCTCCCTGCGTGCCGACCTGATGAGTGTCGCCACGTCCGCGGCCCGCCAGGTGGCGCTCCGCACCAACCTCGTACGCCCCGCGCTCGCCCTCTCCCGGGCCCTCGGCCTGCACGAGCCGCGCGACGGTTACCGCATCCCGCTCGACCCCGAGGGACTGCGGCTGGCGCTCAAGCAGGCGCCCGCGCTGCCGCCGTTCGACCCCTGGGTCCGCGCCGACCTGCACGACTACCGCCGCCGCCGGGGCCACCTCGTCCGCTGGTACCAGTCGAGACGGGTGGCCCAGGTCCCCCGCACGCGGGCGCGACGCCTGGCGGGCGTCCGGCGGCTGGCCGAGCTGCCCACGGTCGCGCCCGCCGTGCTCGACCATCTGGACCAGCC
Source organism: Nonomuraea longispora (assembly GCF_004348345.1). GTDB lineage: Bacteria > Actinomycetota > Actinomycetes > Streptosporangiales > Streptosporangiaceae > Nonomuraea > Nonomuraea longispora. The sequence continues at coordinate 2,529 of NZ_SMJZ01000013.1, read as the reverse complement.
GCTGTTCCGCGTGCCCCTGCTGGTGCGCGACAGGGACGCGGCCATCGCCGAGTTGGAGCGGCACGGGGTGGCGACGGGTTACCTGTACGACCCGCCCTACGACGACTACGCCCCCGCCTTCGCCGAGGCGTCGCCGCACCCCGGTCCCGCCCGCTGGTGGGCGGCGAACGTGCTGCCCGTCGATCCCCTGCACGCCGCCCGTGCGCTCCCCGTCCTCAGCCGCCTGCGGCTTCCGGACCGCCCTGTCAGCCCGTCAGCCGCCTGATCAGATCGGCCAGGATGCGGCAGCCGCGCCGGAGGTCGGCATACGGGGCCGAGCCGTAGCCGATGACCAGGCCGTGCAGGCGGGGACGGCCGTGGTGGTGGGGCTCGATGGAGTCGACCAGGACGCCGCTCTTCCTGGCCCGTTCGACGACGGCGGGCGCGACGGCCTCGGGCAGCTCGGCCAGCACGTGCAACCCCGCCGTGTCGCCGCGCAGCCCGCAGACGGGCCCGAGCAGCTCGACGACCAGTGCGCGGCGGCGCGCGTACTCGAGGCGCATCCTGCGCAGGTGCCGGTCGAGGTCGCCGCGCTCCAGGAGGGTGGCGACGGCCTGCTGCACGGGGCCGCTGGTGCGGTCGGCCACCGAGAGGCGCAGCCCGGCGACGCGGTCGACGAGCGCGGGGTCGCCGACGAGCCAGCCGACTCCGACGTCAGGTGTGAGGGTCTTGGAGAGCGTTCCCAGGAGCACCACCCGCTCGGGGTCGAGGCCGTAGAGGGCGGGCAGCGGGGCCACGTCGTAGCGGAACTCGGCGTCGTAGTCGTCCTCGACGATCGTCGCGCCGGTGTTCCTGGCCCAGGCCAGCAGGCGTTCCCTGCGCGGGATCGGCAGCCGGCCGCCCAGCGGGTACTGGTGGGCGGGCGTGGTGTAGAGCACGCGCAGGTCACGGGGAAGTCCGTCGACGACGACGCCGTCGGCGTCCACCGGGCACGGCACCACCTCCGCGCCCCTGGCCGCGAAGACCGTGCGGGCCACGTGGTAGCCGGGATCCTCGACGCCCGCCCTGGCGCCCGCGCCGAGCAGCGCCAGCGAGCACAGGTCGAGCCCGTTGCCGGTGCCCCGGGTGACCAGGACGTTCTCGGGGCCGACGGCCACTCCCCTGGACCGGCGCAGGTGGTCGGCGAGCAGTTCACGGAGCCGCGGCAGGCCGTAGGGGTCGGGCGATTCCCCTGGCGGCAGGTCGGCCGCCTTGCGCCAGGCCCGCTTCCACGCCGCCCGGTCGTGGTCGCGCACCCAGGGCCGGCCCGGCGTGAGGTCGATCACGCCGGCCGCGGGCAACGGCTCGGGGGGCACGCGCGCCTCCTGTGACGGCCGCTTGCGAGGGCGGCGCGGCATGTCCATGTCCGCCACGTACGTGCCGGAGCCGTGCCGCCCGTCCAGCCAGCCCTCGGCGTACAGCTGCTGGTAGGCCTCGGTGACCACGGTCCTGCTCACCTCCAGCTGGACCGCGAGCGCCCGCGTGGACGGCAGTCGCTCACCGGGCGCGAGGGCGCCGTCGAGCATGGCACGGCGCAGCCAGCCGGCCAGCTGCGCCGTGAGCGGCTCCACCGAGTCGCGTGACAGGGATACGGGCAGGTCGACGTGTGTGCGGGCGGTAGGCTGCGGTCGGCGGGCCACGGTGGACGGCGGAGTGTGCACAGGCGAAAGTGGTCTCTACGAAGGGGCCGATAGTGGCCCTATAGGATAGGTCCACTTCGCCCGTACGGTCGAACCATGCTCTCCACCACTTCACGCACCAGGCTCGGCCGCGCCAAGGAGCGCGGCAGCACCGACAGGAACGATCTCCACGAGGTGCTGGACACCGCTCTGGTCTGCCATCTGGGCGTGGTCGTCGACGGCCACCCCATGGTGGTGCCGACCGGCTACGGGCGCATCGGCGACACCCTCTACCTGCACGGTTCCACCGGCGCGCGCTCCCTGCGGGCCGGCGACGGGAGCGAGGTGTGCGTGACGGTGACGCACCTCGACGGCATCGTGCTCGCCCGCTCGATCTTCAACCACTCCTTCAACTACCGCTCGGCGATCATCTACGGCCGGCCCCGGCTCGTGACGGACCCCGACGAGCGCATGGAGGCGCTGCGGGCGCTGTCCGAACATCTCGCGCCCGGCCAGTGGGACTACGCCCGGCGGCCCTCGCGCAAGGAACTGGTCGCCACGAGCGTGCTCGCGCTGTCGCTGGAGGAGGCGTCGGTCAAGATCCGGCGGGGCGCGCCGAAGGACGAGGAGGAGGACCACGAACTGCCCGTGTGGGCCGGGGTGGTGCCCATCGTCACGTCCTACGGTGAACCGGAGCCCGATCCGGTACTCCCAGAAGGTATCGCCATCCCCGTTCACGTTCTCTCCCGGGAGTAGTTCCATAAAGCAGGCACACCTGGAAAACCTGACTCCTTGATCAGACGTCTCATCAGGTGGGCCATCCTGATGGGAGAGGCATATGCGGTGGAGCGCTCCCGGATACACCGAGGTCAAGCAGCTCGGGGAGGGGGCC
>NZ_SMJZ01000139.1 GCF_004348345.1 Nonomuraea longispora | reverse complement strand
GGCCGACTGCGGCGCCGGCGCCTGCCGCCGCAGTCGGCCCGTCCCCGCACGGCGGCAGCGTGCGGGCGCTGGTGTGCTGCGAGGGCCGGCTCTTCGCCGCCTGCGCGGACGGCGCGCTCGCCTACCGGGACGTCTCCGGTCAGAACCTTCCCTGGCGAACGATCGGCGAGACGGACGCGATCGCCCTGGCGGCACCGAGGGAAGCGCACGGTGGCCCGCCCGCCGGCCTCTACGGCGTCGCCGCCGACGGCACGATCCGCTACCGCGCCCCCGTGCCCGGCCCGGCCCTCTGGCAGGACGCCGGCCAGGCCCCTGAGGGCACCACCGGACTGGCCGCCGCCGACGAGGGACTGTTCGCCGTCACCGCCTCGAACGAGCTGTGGCACCTCCCCATCCGGCGGCTCGCCGCGCACGACTGGACCAGGATCGGCCCAGTGGTCAGCCCAGTGGTCAGCCCAGTGGTCGGCCCAGTGGTCGGCCCAGGGGCTCTGGCCGCGATGAACGGCAGGTTGTTCGCCGTCGTGGGCGACCGCATCCTCACCAGGACGGTGGACCGCCGCGACACGCCGTGGGCGGACCTCGGCCCCGCGGCGGGGCACACCGTCCTCGCCGCCGCGTCCGGCGGTCTCATCGGCGCGGGCGCCGACGGCGTCCTGCGCCGGCGCACGGTCGTATGACCCGCGGCCGGGTGGTGGCCGGCGCAGGATGCTCCCGAGGGCCGGTCAGGTGCGGTCGCTCTCGTAGGCAAGCCACTGCGCGAACGTGTGCAGCCCGTAGTCCAGCGTCACCTCCGCCCGCCAGCCGAGCTCCACGCCCGCCCGCTCCACGTTGACCAGCGGTCCGCCGGGGCTCTCGGAGGTCTCCAGGCGCACCGGCCGCACCGCCTTGCACACCGCCTCGGTCAGCTCCCGCATGCGCCACCGCCGTCGTCCCGCGACGTTGTACACCCGTCCGGCGACCCCCTTCTCCAGCGCCGCCAGGACCGCCTGCGCCACGTCCCGCACGTGTACGAGCTGCGCGGGAGGGCCGTCCACGGACCCAGGACGGTTGAGGGAGGAGCGCAGCACCAGGTCCGCCACCGCCCCGCGCTGCGGCATGCCGGGCCCGTAGGGTTCGCCCAGCCGCAGCACGACGGCGCCGGGCGCGGCCGACTCGACCGCGATGAGGGCTCGCGCCAGAGGGGCGGCCGCCGGATCTACGGGCGTCTCCTCGTCCACCCACGTGCGCGCCGGGTAGACATGACACGAGCTCAGCAGCACCCCCCCACGGCCGCCCGCGAAGGCGGCGCGGGCCAGCCGTACCTCCTCCTCGGGGTCCGCGTCCGTGTCCCAGCCGAGCGCGCAGACGTGCACGACGACGCCGGCGTCGCCTCCGGACAGGTGGAAGCCCCGGTCGGCCAGCACGTCCGCCACGTGCTGCCGGACGAACGTCGCCGCACCACTGACGGTCACCTCCTGCCGTGCGGGAACGACGGGCGGAGCGGGGCCGTGGGGCGGCGTGCGAGCGGAGCAGGGCAGGTGCCGGGGTCCGCGCGGGGCCGGCGTACCCGGCGGTCGCGCTCGCAGGCCGGCCTCCAGCCCGGCCCTGGCGACGTCGTGCAGTTCCGGCCACAACCGGGCGAGTTCGCGCGCCCCCAGCTCGTGGCAGAGCCCGCCGGGGCCCAGGGTGGCCAGCGCCTCGTCCACGACCCGCGCGTCCCCGAGCGGCCCGCGGTGGACGACCCCCATCGTGTACGCCGTCAGCCACAGCGGGAAGTGTGGGTCGGCCCCCGCGGGTGCCCGCAGCGCGCCCGCGTCGATCCCCAGGCCCGCGAGGTGGTCGTCGCAGCGCAGGTCCCGCCACCGGCCGGTGCCCGGCACGCGTACCGCGCACTGGGCCACCCCGCGTTTGTAGAACGGGATCACCGGCAGCCGGTCGAGCACCCGGTCCTCACCGGCATCGGCCAACGGGTCGTCGGCGAAGAAGCACGGGGAGCGGCGTACCCCCTGGAAGTCGTTCTCCACGAGGCTGGCCAGGTCCTCGTGCTCGGCCAGGCTCGGCACCGCCACGTACACCGGCACCCCGGCCTGACGCAGGTAGCGGCCCATGAGCACGTCGTCGGGCCAGCTCTCGCCCTTGTCCCTGGCCCACTCCACGTATCCCGCGGCCACCTGCCTGGGCAGCAGCAGCGCCGCCACCGGTGTGTACTCGCCCGCCCCGCGCACCCAGCGCGCCCCTGCCAGCGCGCCCATCCGCACGGCGGCGCCGTTGCGCGAGTTCCAGAACGCGAACAGGGCCAGCGCGGCGCCCGGCATGGCGTGGGCCGCGCGCCCGGCCCGGTCGAGGAAGCCGCCGGACAGCGCCATGTCGTCGTGCAGCAGCACGTGGTGGGTGGCGTGCTCGGGGATGCTCGACCAGGCCAGCAGCGAGGTGCGGAACGCCGAGGGCCGGCCGTCGGGATCGGGGTCGGTGACCACGTCCAGGCCGTCCCCGGCCAGCCGGGCGGCCGCCTCCCTGCGCCGCGGATGCGCCATGACGGCTCCGCTCAGCCGCACGCCCTCCTCCGGATCGGCGCCTCCGCGCGGCGGCGGGCCGGCGGACGGGCTCACGTGCCCAGGCATGCGCCGACCGCGAGCTCGTCCGACTCCAGCAGGCCGAGGGCGTCGCGCCGCTCGCCGCCCTCCCACTGGACCTCGCGCACCACCAGCAGCCCCGACCCGCACGCCACCAGCATCCCGCCGGTGCCGGTCGACCAGACGGGCGCGAGCACCGTGCCCGCGGGATCGGAACCGCCGTGCTCGACGAGGTCGGCGCTGTGCACGTACAGCCGCCGTCCCGCCACGGACGTGAACGCGCCCGGATAGGGGGCCGCCAGAGCGCGCACCCAGTCGTAGAGGTCGGAGGCGGGCCGCGACCAGTCGATCACGCCGTCCTCGGGCCGCCGTTTCTCCCACCACGACCCGCCGGGCTCCTGCGGCCGCGCCACCACCCGGCCGTCCAGCAGCAAGGGGATGTAGGTGGCCAGCAGGTCGACGTTGATCTCGGTGACTCTGCGGTACACCGCGGTGACGTCGTCGCGCCGGCTGATGGTGAACTCCCGTTGCGCGATCAGGTCGCCGGTGTCGGCGCCCTCGTCGAGGAAGAACAGGCTGACGGCGCTCGCGGTGAGCCCCTTGATGATCGTCCACGGCAGCGCGGCCCGTCCCCGCCCCTCGGGCAGCCGGGTGGGGTGCAGGCCGATCGACCCTCGCGGGCAGGCCGACAGCAGCGGCTCGCGTACGAGCTGCGACCATCCCGCGATCACGAACAGATCCATGTTCTTGACCCGCTCGTAGGCCCGCCCGTCGTTGATGTCGTCGGTCTCCAGCAGCGGGATGCCGTGCTTGTCCGACGCCTCACGCAACGGGGCGTACCCCGAGCGGTGGCTGAGCCGCGGCGGGTAGCCGATCAGCAACGACGGCGGCGTGCCCTGCGCGACCAGCACGTCCACGGCGGGGGCGGCGAACTCCATGCCGGTGGCGAACGCGAACGTCTTCACAGGACCTCCCTGAGCACCCCGAACGCCTCGGCGTGGGCGACGCCGATCTCCGCCCCGCGCAGCGTGGCCAGCGCCGTCACCGACTCCTCGCTCCTGATGTGCGGCGAGGGCCGGTGCTGGCTCCTGTAGCCGCGCAGCGCGGCGAGCTTGCGGCTCAGGTGAGGTCCGATGTCGCAGTACGCCGTCGAGCGCGGGATCGGCCCCGAGGCCCACTGGATCTTCGACATCTCGTACATGAAGACGTTGGGCACCAGCCACTTGCCGAACTGCGGCGCGATCGGCCGGGCCGCGGCGAAGGCGGCGTGGAACACGGCGCAGTGGTCCTGGTCGTAGTCGGCGAAGCTGGGCAGCAGCAGCAGGTCGGGCCGGCGTTCGTTGAGCTCCTGCTCGAACAGGTCGACCAGCTCCCTGCGCGGCAGCGTGTCGAGCCGTTCGGTCAGGCCGCGGTCCCCGTACGCGATGTCGTACGTGAAGCCGAGCAGCTCGCGCACGGTCTCGATCTCGTGGAGGCGTTGGCCGTAGGTGGTGGCCTCGTCGAGCCCGTAGTGGCGCATGCCGTCCACGGCCAGGTAGAGGACGTGCACCTGGGCTCCGGCTTCGGCCTGCGCCGCCATCAGGCCGCCGCAGCCCAGAACCTCGTCGTCGGCGTGGGGGGAGATCACCAGGACGCGGTCAAAGCGGCGCATTCACTGCCCTTCGGTCCTCTCTGGCACGGTAGTAGTCGGCGGTGGTGAGGATCAGCTCGTCGAGCGGGATCCGGGGCCGCCAGCCCAGGTCGGTGGCCGTCCTGAGCGCGGGGATCTTGTGGAACGACTCGGCCTCCGCGTAGTGGGGGCCGTGCACGCTCCTGCCGTCCACCCTGACGATGGGGGAGGGGCTGGCGAGCAGGCTCTTGACCCGTTCCGCGAGGTCCATGATGGTGACGGCGTTGCCGGGGTTGCCGACGTTGATGATGACCTCGTCGCCCTGAAGCGCCAGGTCCATGTAGCCGGTGAGGAAGCCCGTCAGGTCGCCGGCCGCGATGAACGCCCTGACCTGGTCCCCGCCCGCGAACACCGTGATGGGCCGCCCGGCCAGCGCCTGCTGCACGAACGTCGGCATCACGAACCCGCCGGCCCGCGACTGCCGCGCCCCCGCCACGTTGAACGGCCGGATGACGATCCCGCGCAGCCCGTGCCTGCGGCTGTTGCTGACCATCGCCTCGGCCAGGGTCTTGGCGACCGCGTACTCGATGCGCGTGTTGTACTGCGTCGGGACGACGATGTCGTCCTTCTCGTCGAGCACGCCGCTGCGGCCGTACACCTCGGCGGAGCTGAACATGCACAGCGGCGCGCCCGCGTTCATGCACGCTTCGATGACCGGCGCGGTGCTGCCGATGATGTCGTGGCCGAGCCGTCCGGCGCGCGAAAGGATGCTGGCCGGGCCCACGTAGGAGGCGGCGTGGATGACCCGGTCCACGCCGGTGAAGTCGCCGCCCGCGGTCAGGTAGTCCTCGATGCGTTCCCTGATGACGGCGCAGCGGGGGTCGGCGTCGTAGTTCTCGCCGTCGATGACCGCGCCGGCGTTCGAGTCGATGATCCGTACGCGGTGGCCGGTCGCGAGGTAGGCGTCCACGAGATGAGAGCCGATGAAACCGAGACCGCCGGTGATGACGACTTCGCCACCTGGTGCTCGCACGGACCCGCCTTTCCCCTTCGAGGAAAACGGTCACACGGGGCTATGCCGCCCCTTTGTCATCTAGGCGGGATTAAAACAGTTTTCGTCCTTCTTGTCACCCATGGCCACAACTTTTCACCGGCGCCGGGATCCGCACGTCCACGCGGCTACAACGTGCCCCAGACGGGCTTGCCGGGGTCGGGAGGAGGAAGCGCCACGAGGATGGCCGCCACGCTCTCCCAGTCGGCCACCGTGACGCTGTCGGCCATCATCCGCAGCCGGGTGGCGACCTCGCGGTGAGCGGAGTGGAACACGCCGAGGCCCTCCATGACCTGGCCGGTGACCGCTTCGTACCCCATGCCGCCGCCCTGGCCCTTGAAGAACGTCACGCCCTCCTTGTCCTCGCCCCAGAAGTTGCCGATGGCGTCGAGTTCGTCCCCCGCCATCGCGGCGTAGCCGGCGAGGTCGCCCGCCTCGATCTCGAACGCCTCCGCCGACAAGTTGATGCGCGGTCGGTCGATCTTCATGTGGTCCTTTCAGCGTGCGGGTTTGTGAGCCATGGCGAAATACAACAGCGTCCGGCCGAGGGTCTCCTTCCAGGTGGGGGCGAGGTCGGTGCCGATCTCCCCGCTCAGGGCGTCGTACGTCGGCCCGTAGCCGAGGGATCCGCCGGCCAGCCGGCTCAGGAAGTACTGGACGTCGGGGTTGGCGGCCACCTTCCTCATCAGGGGCGCGGTGGCGTCGAACACGCCGTAGAAGGCGGCCGACGCGGCGAACTCCTTCAGCGCCAGCGTCGCGTTGTCCTGGAACGATCCGACGTCCTCGCCGCGCAACGCCTTGACCCCCGCCTTCACCGACACGTCGCCGACCGCGAAGATGCCGCTGCCGAGGGAGTACTCCGTCAGCTTGCTCAGCACGATCTTGGCGACGCTGTGCTCCAGCAGCTTCGCCAGCATGCCCGCCTGCGCCCTGCGCATGAGGAACTGCGTGATCTGGTAGGCGGCACCCGCCTGCCAGGGGAAGGTGGCGATGTAGACGAAGCTGGCGAAGTTGGCCAGGGCGAGCGTCTGGTACGCGTGCCGCGCCGTGTCGATGACGTCGGCGAACTCCAGACACGCCTCGGCGTTGTGCCGGCAGCGGCGGGCGAGCCTGGCGGCGTATCCCTCGTACTCGTCCTCCGGATACAGTTCGGCGGTGACGGCGCGCTTGTAGGCGTCCACGCCGTCACCACCGTTGTGCCTCCAGACCGCCTGGGCCGCCGGGAACGTGCGCTTCGGGCTGCCCTCGACGCGTTCGGCGAGCCGGCTCCAGACGGCGGCGGCCTTCCTGGCCTTGTCGGGGTCGCCCTGCGGATATTCGACGGCGAGCATCTCGAAGACGAAGCCGGCCAGGCCGAGGGTCCCGAAACCGAGAATGCTCGCGCGGCCGGGGTTGATCCTCAACGCCTGCGACCTCCATGGCGGCTGTCCGGGCCGGGGCCGTCGTCCAGCGGGGTTCCGGTGATGAACGGGATCACCAGGTCGGCGGCCGCCTGCTCGGCGTCGCGTGCCGCCTCGCCGGCCGCCTCCAGGATCGCCTGCGCCAGCGCGGCGGAGCCGAGGCGCATGGCGCGCGGGTCGATGCTGAGCCCGGTGAGCCCGCCGGTCTGCGTGACCTCGGCGACCACGCGTCCCTGGGCCGCCCGGCCGCGGCCTCTGACGGCGGTGACCTGGTCGTTCAGCCGCTCCAGTGCCGCGACGTCCTCGCGGTAGCCGCTGAGAAGCCTGCCGAGTGCCTGGTCGCCGGCGGTGTCGCGAGGATCCGCCGATGGTGTCATCCCCGTCTCCCTCAATACCCTGTCCTGGTACGTCGCTGGTCATGAAGATCTTCTACTGTATCCACAAACAAAGCCGGACATATAGGGAGGTCCCGGACCTTTTGTGTCGGTCACCCGCCGGACGGCGGCGCGTGAACCCCTGCTCACACGGAGGTTCGCCTATCCTGGTCGCCTACGCTGACCTTGGGAGACATCGCCGATGTCCATGGAGCCCGACCTCGTGCCCAGCGGCCTCGCGCGGGTCATCGACGAGCTGCCGCTGGTCGACCACCACGTGCACGGCGCCACCACCCGCGACCTGCCGCGCCGGGCCTTCGAGGAGATGATCGGCGAGTCCGACCGGCCGGTGCCCGAGTGGATGACCCGCTTCGACTCCCAGCTCGGCCACGCGATCCTGCGCCACTGCGCGCCCGTGCTCGGCCTCGCCCCGCACTGCACACCGGAGGAATACCTGGCCAGGCGGGCCAGGCTCGGCACCGGCGAGGTCAACCGGCTGCTGCTGACAGCCTGCGGCGCCGGGCACCTCCTCGTCGAGACCGGCTACCGCGGTGACGAGCTCCTCGGGCCGGCCGGCATGGCCGAGGCCGGCGGCGCGCCCGCCGACGAGGTGGTGCGGCTGGAGACCGTGGCCGAGCACGTGGCCGCCGCCGGATGCGAGGCGGGCGCGTTCGCCGGCCGGTTCGCGGAGGCACTATGGGAGCGCACCCGCACGGCCCGCGGGCTCAAGACCGTCGTAGCCTACCGGTACGGTCTCGACTTCGACCCCGAGCCGCCCTCGGCGGCGGAGGTCACCGAGGCCGCCGGTCGCTGGCTGGCCGGAGGAGGCGGGCGGCTCGGCGACCCCGTGCTGCTGCGGCACCTTATTTGGGCCGGGCTGGAGCGCGGGCTGCCCCTGCAGTTCCACATCGGCTACGGCGACCCCGACATCGACCTGCGCCGCTCCGACCCGCTGCTGCTGCGCGGCCTCATCGAGCGGGCCGAGCCCACCGGGGTGCCGCTGATGTTGCTGCACTGCTACCCGTACCACCGGCACGCGGGGCTCCTGGCGGAGGCGTACCCGAACGTCTATTTCGACGTGGGGCTCGCCGTCACCCACACGGGGGTGCGCAGCGCGGCGCTGGTGGCCGAGAGCCTGGAGGTGGCGCCGTTCGCGAAGGTGCTCTTCTCCTCCGACGCCTGGGGCCCGGCCGAGCTCCATTTCCTCGGGACCCTGCTGTGGCGGCGGGCGATGGCGCGCGTGCTGGGCGGGTTCGTGGCGGAGGGGGAGTGGTCGGCCGCCCAGGCGGTACGGGTCGCCACGATGACCGGCGTCGACAACGCCCGCCGCGTCTACGACCTGGGCCCCGGCACGTGAGCACGACGCCGCACAGGGACCGCGCAGCCAACCGCACAGAGACCGCACAGGGACCGCACAGGGACCGCACAGAGACCGCCGCAATGAGACGGCAATGACGAAACCGCCGCGAAGCTCTAGGCTCGACGGCGATGGACCTCGAAACCTTCCGCCCCGGTTCCGGCCTGCTCGAACCCCGGGCGGCCCTCCGTTCCGACGCGCCCGCGCTCGACCTCAACGGCACGTGGCGCTTCCGCCTCTCACCCGTGGCCGACGTCCCCGACGACTTCGCCCGGCCTGACTACGACGACGCGGACTGGGACGACCTGCCCGTCCCCTCCCACTGGCCGCTGCACGGCCACGGCGCCCCCGCCTACACCAACGTCTCCTACCCGTTCCCCATCGACCCGCCCCGGGTGCCCGACGAGAACCCGACGGGCGACTACCGCCGCGCGTTCGACCTGCCCGGCGGATGGACGGGCGGGCGGCTGCGGTTCGAGGGCGCCGAGTCCTTCGCCCGGGTCTGGCTCAACGGCCACGAACTGGGCTTCTGGACGGGCAGCCGGCTGCCGGCCGAATTCGACGCCGGGCCCTGGCTCAAGCCGGGCCGCAACGTGCTCGCCGTGCGCGTGCACCAGTGGTCGGCCGCGAGCTACCTCGAGGACCAGGACATGTGGTGGCTGCCGGGCATCTTCCGCGACGTCACGCTCACCCGCTCCACCGCCGACGTCTTCGTGCGCGCCTCCTGGGCCGACGGCCGCGGCACGCTCGTCTTCGACGGCGAGGGCACCCTGAGCGTGCCGGAACTCGGCGTCGCCGGGCTCGAAGCGGGCACCGAGATCACGGTCGAGGCGGAGCCGTGGACCGCCGAGACACCCCGCCTGTACGACGCCGTGCTGACCTGCCCCGGCGAGTCCGTACGCCTGCGCGTCGGCTTCCGCACGATCTCCATCGCGGACGGCGTGCTGCTCGCCAACGGCCGCCCGCTGCTGCTCAAGGGCGTCAACCGGCACGAGTTCCACCCCCGGCACGGCCGCGCGGTCACGTACGAGACGATGCGCGAGGACGTGCTGCTGATGAAGCGGCACAACGTCAACGCCGTCAGGACCAGCCACTACCCGCCGCACCCGGCCTTCCTCGACCTGTGCGACGAACTGGGCCTGTGGGTGATCGACGAGTGCGACCTCGAGACCCACGGCTTCGGCCAGGTCGGCTGGCACGGCAACCCCACCGACGACCCCCGCTACGCCGACGCGCTGCTGGACCGCGTGCGCCGCACGGTCGAACGCGACAAGAACCACCCCAGCGTCATCATGTGGTCACTCGGCAACGAGGCGGGCGTCGGCCGGAACCTGGCCGTCATGTCCGCCTGGACCCGCGAGCGCGACCCGTCCAGGCCGCTGCACTACGAGGGCGATCGTTCCTGCGCGCACACCGACGTCTACTCGCGCATGTACGCCTCCCACGCCGAGGTCGAGGCCATCGGCCGCTACGAGGAGGAAGCGCTCGACGACCCCGCCGAGGATGCGCGGCGGCGGGCGATGCCGTTCCTGCAGTGCGAGTACGCCCACGCCATGGGCAACGGGCCCGGCGGGCTGGCCGAGTACCAGGAGCTGTTCGAACGGTACCCGCGGCTGGCCGGCGGCTTCGTGTGGGAGTGGATCGACCACGGGATCGAGCACCCCGACCACGAGTACGCCTACGGAGGCGACTACGGCGAGCCCGTGCACGACTCCAACTTCGTGATCGACGGGCTCGTGTTCCCCGACCGCACACCGTCCCCCGGGCTGCTTGACCTGAAGAAGGTGTTCGAGCCGGTCAGGTTCGAGTTCGGCGACGGCGTCGTGCGCATCGTCAACGGCCACGGCTTCCGCGACCTGTCCCACCTGGAGTTCGTCGCCTCGGTGCAGGTGGAGGGCGAAACCGTGACCGAGCACTGGCTTGACGTGCCCCCCGGCGGCGGCGAGTGCAAGGTGCCCGACGTGAGCGGCCCCGACGGCGAACGGTGGCTGACCGTGCGCGCCGTGCTCGCCCGCGACGAGCCGTGGGCGGACGCCGGCCACGAGGTCGCGTGGGGTCAGGCGCTGCTCGTACGCCACCCCGCCCGCTTCGAACGGTCGACGGCCGCGCTCGTGAACGGCGGCGCCGAGATCACCGCCGGCGACTCCGCGTTCGACGCCGCCTCCGGGCGGCTCATCCGGCTGTTCGGGATCGACGTCGAGGGCCCGCTGCTCGACCTGTGGCGGCCGCCCACCGACAACGACAGGTACGGCGGGCTCGAAGGCGCCTGGCGCGGGCTCGGCCTGCACCGGCTCACCCACCGGGTGGACGCCGTCGAACAGGGCGACGAGCTGACCGTCCGCACCCGCGTCGCGCCCGCGGCCACCGACCACGGGATCTGGGCGACGTACCGGTGGACGTTCGACGGCGGGCTGCGGCTGCTCCTCGACATCGAGCCCACCGGCGACTGGCGCGACCCGATCCCGCGGCTCGGCGTCACCATGTCGCTGCCCCGCACCTTCGACCGGGTCACGTGGTTCGGGATGGGGCCGGGCGAGGCGTACCCGGACACCGGGATGGCCGCCCGCATGGGCCGCTGGTCGGCCACCATCGACGAACTGCAGACGCCGTACGTGCACCCGCAGGAGAACGGCCACCGGGCCGAGGTGCGGTGGGCCGACTTCGGCGCGTTCAGGGTCACCGGGGATCCGGTGTTCGGGATGACGGCCCGGCCGTGGAGCAACGACGAGCTGACCCGCGCCCTCCACCGGCCCGACCTGGTGGCGGGTGACCGCGTCCACCTGCACCTTGACCTGGCCCACCAGGGCATCGGCACCGCCACCTGCGGCCCTGGGGTGCTGCCCGCGTACGAACTGCGCGCCCGCCGCTCAACCCTCCGCATCCGCTTCGACCATCCCTGACCCGGCTGCTTCCGATCGGCCCGAGCCGGCCGGCCGGGACCCAACCCGGCCCGGCCACCACCGGCCCGAGCGGGCCGGACCGTTGGAACCGGCCAGGCCGCCGGGCCGGTCGAGCCGGGTGGGTCGAACCCGGCCGGCCGGCGAGGTGGCCGGGCCGGCCGGGTTCGGGTGGCAGGGTCAGGGCACGGTGAGGATCGTGCCCGCGCCGACCGTCAGCCCGCCCTCGCGGATCGCGAAGCCGAGCCCGGGCTCCAGCGCGACCGCCTTGCCCAGCTCCACCGACACCTCGACGGTGTCGCCCGGCTGCGCGGGCCCGGCCAGCGTCAGCTCTCCGGGCACGTCGGTCGTGCGGACGTAGAACTGCGGCCGGTACCCGGACACGATCGGCCTGCGCCGGCCGCCCTCCTCGGCGGTGAGGAGGTAGACGCGGGCGGTGAACGACGAGCGGGCCCGCTGGCTGCCCGGCTCGGCCAGCACCATGCCGCGCCGCACCTGCTCGCGACGCACCCCGCGCAGCAGCACGGCGGCGTTGTCGCCGGCCTCGCCCCGCTCCATCGTCTTGCCGAACGTCTCCACGCCCGTGACGACAGCGCCGAACCCGTCGCCGAACCCGACGGCCTCCACCGGGTCGCCGACGCGCACCGCGCCGCGCTCGATGGCGCCGGTGACGACGGTGCCGCGGCCGGTGACCGTCAGTACGTTCTCCACCGGCATGAGGAACGGCGCGTCGACGTAGCGCACCGGCACGGGGATGTGCTCGTCCACCGCCGTGAGCAGCGCGTCGACCGACGCCGTCCAGACGGGGTCGCCCTCCAGCGCCCGCAGTCCGGACACCCGCACCATCGGGACGCCGTGGTAGCCCTGCGCGGTCAGCAGGTCCTGCAGCTCCAGCTCGACCAGGTCGAGCAGCTCAGGGTCGGCGCCGTCGGCCTTGTTGACGGCCACGACGAGGTGCTCGACGCCGACCCGCCTGGCGAGCAGCACGTGCTCGCGGGTCTGCGGCATGATCCCGTCGTGCGCGGACACGACGAGGATCGCGCCGTCGAGCTGAGCCGCCCCCGTGATCATGTTCTTCACGTAGTCGGCGTGCCCCGGCATGTCCACGTGCGCGTAGTGGCGGGTGGCGGTCTCGTACTCGACGTGCGAGATGTTGATCGTGATCCCCCTGGAGGCCTCCTCCGGGGTCCGGTCGATCCGCTCGAACGGCGTGAACGTCGCCTGCCCCCGCGCCGCGAGCACCTTGGTGATCGCCGCGGTCAGCGTGGTCTTGCCGTGGTCGACGTGGCCCATCGTGCCGATGTTGAGGTGCGGCTTGTTGCGCGCGTAGGCCTGCTTGGCCATGATTCCCTTTCCCGAGACTCCTTGACTTCGTGACCCGTCAGGGCCGGTCGACCTCCCCCCGCCGGGTCACTTCAGGACGAACGGGAAGAGGTCAGCGCTCCAGGCCGTCGCAGGCACGCTCGAACGCGCCCGCCGGCAGGGCGGGCGTCGCCAGGTGAGCGCGCGGGAACATGAGGAACATGGTGCGGGCGTCAGCACGGGGACGCAACGGGTTATTCCCGCGGGCCCCGCGGGCCCCCGCGAGGCGTCGCGTCAGCGGGGCCTGAGCCGGCGGGCCAGGTCGAGCCAGCAGGTGACGTCGGAGGCGGAGTGGTGCCGGATGGCCCAGTCCACCAGCCGCAGGGCCATGTGCGCCCAGCAGACCGGCGTCAATGTGTTGGACCGCGGCACAACGGAACGGGCGCCGTTCGTCGGATAGTCCGAAGAAGGGGGAAGGAGGCTGCTCTACGGTTCTGATATGCCGCGTCTCACCCTGGATGATCTCTACCGCTTCGCCGTGCCCTCCGATCCCTGCCTGCGACCCGACGGCGGCGCGGTGGCGTACACGCTGACCACCGTCGACCGGGACGCCGACGAGAACCGCACGGAGGTCTGGCTCGCCGCTCCGGGCGCCGCGCCGCGCAGGCTGGCCGGCGGGAGCGCGGCCCGGTGGTCGCCGGACGGGCGGACGCTGGCGTTCCTGCGGCCCGTGGACGGCAGGCCGCAGATCCACCTGCTCCCCATGGACGGCGGCGAGCCGGTCCCGATCACCTCGGCGGCGCTGGGCGCGGGAGCGCCGCGGTGGTCCCCCGACGGGACCCGCATCGCGTTCAGCGCGCCGGTGGGGCCCGGCGGGCGGGCCCCCGACGCGGACGCGCCCGTGGTGATCGACCGCCTGGAGTACAAGGCGGACGGCACGGGGCTGCTGCGCGGGATGAGCGCCCACCTGTTCGTGGTGGACGTGGCGAGCGGGGAGACGACCCAGGTCACCGAGGGCGGCTTCTTCGCGGGGGAGCCGTCGTGGAGCCCTGACGGGACGCGGCTGGCGTTCGTCGCGGACAGGGAGGACGAGCGCGACCTGGAGATGGGCGGGGCCGTCCACACCGTGGCGCCGGGCCGGCAGCCGCGGCGGCTGACCGGTCCCGGCCTCATCTGCACCGGCGTGTGGTGGCAGGGCGAGCGGCTGGTCGTCACCGCCACGAAGGGCGGCCCGGCCGGGCACGTACGGCTGTTCACGCTCACACCCGGCGGTGTGCCCGAGGAGGTCGAGACGGGGCTGGACCGCAACGTCATGACCGGCGCCCCCGGCTACCCCGGCGCCGCGCCCGCGCTGCTCGCCGGTGACGACCTGATGTTCTGCGTCCGCGACCGCGGCTGCACCCACCTGTACCGGGCGCGGGGCGAGCGGCTGGTACCCGAGGGGACGAGCGTGTCTGGGGCGAGCGCGGCGGCCGGGCGGATCGCGTACGTGGCCGCGACCCCCCACAGCGCCGGCGACGTCTACCTGGGCCGGCCGGGCGAGACCCCGGAGCGGCTCACCGACCACGCGCTCGACGGCGTCGAGCTGTTCACGCCCGCCCGCCGCACGTTCACCGCTCCCGACGGCACCCAGGTCGAAGGCTTCGTGCTGCGGGACGAGAACGCCGCCACCCCCGGCCCGCTCCTGCTCGACGTGCACGGCGGCCCGCACAACGCCTGGGCCCCCGTGCTCGACGGCTTCCACCTCTACCACCAGGTCCTGGCGGCGAGGGGCTGGACGGTGCTCGCGCTCAACCCGCGGGCCAGCGACGGCTACGGCGAGGACTTCTACACCGCGGCCGTCGGCGCGTGGGGGCTGGCCGACGCGCAGGACTTCCTCGCCGCCGTCGACACGCTGGTCGAGGAGAACGTCGCGGACCCCGGCCGGCTGGCCGTCACCGGGTACAGCTACGGCGGCTACATGACGTGCTGGCTGACGGGACACACCGGCCGCTTCAAGGCCGCGATCCCCGGCGGATGCGTGAGCGACCTGAGCAGCATGGCGGGCACCTCGGACCTGGGGCAGCTGATGAAGGTGCACGAATGGGGCGGCGACCTCGCGGCGCAGTCGCCGATCACGTACGTGTCCGAGGTCACCACCCCCACGCTCCTCCTGCACGGCGAGGGCGACGACCGCTGCCCGGTCGGCCAGTCCGAGCAGTGGTTCGCCGCGCTGCGCGAACGGCGGGTGCCGGTCCGGCTGGTGCGCTACCCCGGCGCCAGCCACCTGTTCATCCTGAACGGCCGGCCCTCACACCGGCACGACTACAACGAAAGGATCATCGCGTGGCTGGAGCAATGGGTCAGCGGCTCGCCGAGCTGATCGACCGGTACGAGGTGCCCGGCGCGGCGCTGGCGTACCTGCACGAGGGGGAGCCGCACGAGTTCGCGGCCGGCACGCTCAACACCGCCACCGGGGTGGAGGCCACCCCGGACGCGCTCTACCAGATCGGCTCGGTCACCAAGGTGTGGACCGCGACCCTGCTCATGCGGCTGATCGAGCGCGGCCGCCTGACGCTGGACACCACGGTGGCGGAGGTGCTGCCGGAGTTCAGGGTCGCCGACGCCGAGGTCACCAAGACCGTCACCATCAGGCACCTGCTCTCCCACACCAGCGGCATCAACGGCGACCTCTTCCTCGACACCGGCCGCGGCGACGACTGCGTGGAGAGGTACGTCGAGGCGTGCGCCGAACTGACCCAGAACCACCCGCTCGGCGTCACCCAGTCCTACTGCAACTCCGGGTTCGTCATCGCGGGCCGGGTCGTCGAGCGCCTGACCGGCGAACGCTGGGACGACGCGCTGAGGAAGGAGATCGTCGAACCGCTCGGCCTCACCCACACCTGGACCCTGCCCGAGGACGTGCTGCGCTTCCGCGCCGCGATGGGCCACGTGGACGGCGGCGCGCCGGCCCCGATGTGGGGGCTCATGCGCTCGGCCGGCCCGGCGGGGCTCATCTGCGCCCGCCCCGCCGACGTGGTCGCCTTCGCCCGCGCCCACCTGCGCACCACCGGGGAGGGCGGCCTGCTCGACGACCCGCAGGCCATGTGGGAGCCGCAGATCGACATCCCCAACCCGCACACCCTGGGCAAGCAGTGGGGCATCGGCTGGATCCTGGACGAGTGGGACGGGCAGCGCGTCATCTCCCACGGTGGCAACACCATCGGCCAGCACGCCATGCTCTGGGCCGTCCCCGGCACCGGCACGATCGTGTGCGTCACCGCCAACGGCGGCCACTCCGGCGCCTTCACGCGCGCCGTGGCCACGGAGCTGTTCGCCGAGCTCGACGGCCTTACCGTGCCTCCGCAGCCGGAGCCGCTCGACCAGGCCGCGGACGTGGACGCCTCCCGCCACACCGGCATCTACGAGCGGGTTGGCGCGCGCATCACGGTGTCGCAGCGCGACGGGCGGCCCTGGCTGCGTTACGAGGCCACGGGCGCGCTGGCCGCCCTGCAGCAGGAGCCGGAGGAGTGCGAGCTGCGGCCCGTGGACGACGTCACGTTCGTGTGCCGGATGAACGGCTCGCCCGACTGGGCGTCCGTCGTGTTCTACGAGCTGCCCGACGGCTCCCCGTACGTGCACATGGGCGCCCGCGCCACCCCGAGGACCGGCTGAGGAGGCGGCATGGACCTGCGGGCGGGGCCGCATGCCTGCATGACGGCCGGGCGGTGCCGCGTGCCTGACGTGCCCGGGTGATGTCCCTCCTCGTGGATTATCGTGATCCGATGAGGAATCGTCCGCGTGCCAGTCTCGGGCGCATCCTCCACGACCTCGGCACCACGGTGCTCGACGTCGCCGCGTCACCCGGCGATCTCGACACCGAGGTCACCGGCGTGCACGTCTACGATCCGCTCGACGAGCTGATCGTGCCGCCCGGCGGCATCGTGCTGGCCGTCGGCGTCCAGGGCGCGGACGACATCTGCGCCCTGATCGAGCGGGCGGAACAGGCCGCGGGCGTCGTCGTCAAGCTGCCCGTCGACGTCGACGAGCGGGTGCGGGCCGTGGTGCTGGAGACCGGCGTGGCCGTGCTCGGGCTCACCCGGGCGGCCTCCTGGTCTCAGGTCGCCGCGCTGCTGCGCTCGCTGCTGGCCGAGGGCGACCTGGCCGAGCCGGGGGAGGGGCCGCCCGACGACCTGTTCTCCCTGGCCAACGCCGTGTGCGCGCTGCTGGACGCGCCTGTCACCATCGAGGACAGATCGTCGCGGGTGCTCGCCTACTCCGGTCGCCAGGACGAGGCCGACCAAGGGCGCGTCGAGACGGTGCTCGGCCGCCAGGTCCCCGAGCGCTACCTGCGCATGCTCGACGAGCGCGGCTTCTTCAAGCAGCTCTACCAGAGCCGCGAGCCCGTCTACATGGAGCTGGACGACGCGAACGTCATCAACCGGGTCGCGGTCGCCGTCCGCACCGGCGACGAGATCCTCGGCTCCATCTGGGTGGCCGTGCGCGAGCCGCTCAGCGAGCAGCGCCAGCGGGCGCTCGCCGACGCCGCCAAGATCGTGGCGCTGCGGCTGCTGCGCGAGCGGGCCGGGGCCGACACCCGGCGGCGGCTCCGCGCCGACCTGCTGTCCACCGTGCTGGCCGGCGGCACCGACGCCGCCGAGGCGGCCGAGCGGCTCGGCGTCGCCACCACCCGCCTGTGCGTGCTCGCCGCCCAGCTGTCCGGCGACTCCGCCGCCGACCCCGCCCGCGGCGAGAGCGACAGGCAGCGCTTCTGCGACGCGCTCGCGCTGCACGTCGGTGCCATCCATCCCAAGGCCGCCGCCGCGCTCGTCGGCTCCGTCGCCTACGCCGTGCTGCCGCTGCAGTCGGGCGGGCAGCAGAGCCAAGGGGAGGAGGCGCGGGCCGTGCGCGTGGCCGAGAGCTT
Source organism: Nonomuraea longispora (assembly GCF_004348345.1). GTDB lineage: Bacteria > Actinomycetota > Actinomycetes > Streptosporangiales > Streptosporangiaceae > Nonomuraea > Nonomuraea longispora. Next base: position 6,933 of record NZ_SMJZ01000139.1, on the reverse strand, counting down.
CCTGGCCAGGGTCGGGCCCCGGCACGCCGCCAACATCGGCGTGGGCCGCCTGGCGCTCCACCTGTCGCACGTCGCCAGGTCACGCGCGGACGCCGACCGGGCCCTGCGCGTGCTGCGCTCCCGCGGCACCACCGGCCAGGTCGCCGGGTACGCCTCCGTGCATTTCGAGTCGCTGCTGCTCCAGGTCGCCGACGTGGCCGCCGCGGAGGAGCAGGCGCCCACCGGCCCCTACCAGCGGCTGCTCGAACACGACGCGGAGCACGGCACCGAGCTGACCGCCACGCTGCGGGCGTACCTGGACGCGTTCGGCGACGTCAACGCCGCCTGCGCCCGCGTGCACGTGCACGCCAACACCTTCCGCTACCGGCTCAAGCGGCTTGTCGAGATCAGCGGCCTCGACCTGTCGGACCCCGACGCCCGGCTCACGGTCATGTTGCAGATGCGGATCTTCGGGCGCTAGCACGAGGCCGCCCGGCTTTTTCGTCACCGGGCACGAAGCACCAGGCCCGGAGAGGGGCAAAGGTGGTGCACACCCCCCACGCTCGACGGGAGTCCCCCATGAGAACACCGGCAGCTGCGGCTCTCACCTCGCTCGCCCTGCTCGCGGCCGCCTGCGGAGGCGGCGGTGGCGACGGTGGCGACGGAGGCGGGGCGCCGGCCACGGGCGGCACGTTCACCTACGCGCTCTCGGCCGACCCCGGCGGCCTCGATCCCGCCATGGGCGTGCTCTCGATCACGAACACCACGCTCTCGCTCGCGTACGACACGCTCGTCACCGCCTCGGACGACGGCAAACTCGTGTCCAGGCTGGCCGAGAAGTGGGAGGTGAAGCCGGACAGCGCCACGTTCACCCTGCGTAAGGGCGTCACCTGCTCCGACGGCTCCCCGCTGACCGCCTCCGACGTCGCCGGCAGCGTCAACCACATCACCGACCCCGACACCAAGTCGCCCATCTACGGCGTGCTGGTGCCCATCGGGATGAAGGCCACCGCCGACGACGCCGCGGGTACGGTGACGCTGTCCATGCCGGAGCCGTTCAGCTTCATCGTGGAGAGCGCCAGGTCGCTGTTCATCGTGTGCGGCAAGGGCGTCGAGGACCGTTCGCTGCTGACCCGAGGCACCTCGGGCACCGGGCCGTACCAGCTGACCGAGGCGGTGCCCAGCGACCGCTACACGTTCAAGGTCCGCAGGGAGTACGCCTGGGGGCCGGCCGGCGCGACCGCCGCCGAGCTGCCGGAGACCGTCGTGCTCAAGGTCATCCCCAACGAGCAGACCGCCGCCAACCTGCTCATCTCCGGCACTGTCAACGGCGCGACGGTCTACGGCCCCGACCGCGCCCGTCTGGAGGCCACGCCCGGTGTGGTCAAGAACGTCGTCCCCTTCACCAACGGCCAGTTCTTCTACCACCAGGGCGACGACAGGCCCGCGCACGACCCGGAGGTGCGCAAGGCGCTCACCCAGGCCGTCAACCTCAAGGAGCTGGCGGGCATCGCCTCCAGCGGCACCGGCAGGCCGGCCACCGGGCTCGTCATGGAGCCGCGCCCCTGCAGGGGCGACTCGGTCACCGGGCACGTGCCCGCCCACGACCCGGCGGGCGCCGCGGCCGCCCTGGACGCGGCCGGCTGGAAGGCGGGGCCCGACGGGGTGCGGGTCAAGGACGGCAAGCGTCTGACGCTGCGGCTGATGTACGCCACCACGCGCGGCGCCGGGGTGCAGGCCGCGGCCGAGTACCTGGGCCAGGCCTGGCGCAAGGCGGGGGCCGAGGTGAAGCTGAACGGCATCATCGACGCCAAGCTGTCGGAGTCCCTCAACGCCACCCAGGACTGGGACGTCGTCTGGTTGCCCATCGGCGTGAGCCTGCCCTCCCAGCTCATCGGCTTCCTGTCCGGCCCGTCCGCGCCCAAGGGGGCCAACTTCGCCCACCTGGACAACAAGCGCTACGAGTCGCTCGTCGCCGAGGCGGGGCTGCTGCCGTCGGCCGAGGGCTGCGGCCAGTGGCTGGAGGCGGAGTCGGCCCTGTTCGAGGCCGCCGACCTGGTGCCGGTGGTGGAGAACACGGTGCTGCACGCGGCCAAGGGGGCGACGTACGACATGCAGGCGGGAGAGTTCGTGCCCACCTCGATCAGGCTCACCCAGGGAGGCTGAGTGCCCGACAGCAGCGGCCTCGACACGCCCATGACGGCCACAGGAACGCGGCCCGGTCCCGCATCCGGGGCGGGCCGGCGGGCGCCGCGCCGCAGGACGCGGGTCGTCGTGCGGCGGGCGGTGCGGTTCGCCGTGTCGCTGGCCGTGCTGCTCGCCGCGTCCTTCGCGATGATCCACCTCATTCCCGGCGACCCGGTGCGCACGTCGCTCGGGCCGGCCGCGCCGGTGGAGCTGGTGGAGGCGCGCAGGGCGGCGCTCGGCCTGGACCGCCCGTTACCGGAGCAGTTCGTGACGTACGCGACCAACGTACTGTCCGGAAATTTCGGGACTTCGTTCATCACCAGCGAGCCCGTCGGCGACGTCATCACCGCCCGCCTCCCCAACACCCTCGCCCTGGCCCTGCTCGCCACCCTCCTCGCCCTGCTGGCGGGCGTCCCCCTCGGCATGTGGGCGGCCGTACGCACCCAGAACGGCCGCAACCGCGGCTCCGAGCTGACCTTCGGCTCCGTCACCGGCACCGCCGTGGCCGTCCCCGAGTTCCTGTACGCGATCGGCCTGGTGTCCGCCTTCGCCGTCGGCCTCGGCTGGTTCCCGCCCGCGGGCAAGGCCGGTCCGATCACGTACGTGCTGCCCGTCCTCGCCCTCGCGGCCGGCCCCGTCGCCATGATCGCCCGCATCGCCCGCGTGGAGACCCTGCGCGAGCTGGGCAAGGACTACGTGCGCCTGGCGAGGGCCAAACGCCTGCCCGCGCGCCGGCTGCACCTGCGGCACGTGCTGCCCAACACGCTCACCGCCACCCTGACGGTGAGCGGGCTGCTGCTGACCTCGCTCATCGCCGGCAGCGTGCTCGTCGAGTACGTCTTCGCCTGGCCGGGCCTCGGGCTGAAGATCGTCGAGTCGATCACGCAGAAGGACTTCCCGGTCGCCCAGGGCGTGATTCTCGTCTACGGCGCGATCGTGCTGGTCGTGAACCTGGCCGTCGACCTTCTGCTCGGCGCCCTCGACCCCACCTCTGCGATCAGGGAGCAGTCCTGATGTCCCTCCGCTGGAGCGGCCCCGCCGTGGCCGGTGCCGTGATCGTCGCGCTCATGGCGGCGCTCGCCGTCGCCGGGCCGATCGTCTGGGGCGAGGCGGCCGAGCGCATCGACGCCGGCGCCATCCTCCAGGGCGCCTCCGCCGAGCACCCGCTCGGCACCGACAACCTGGGCCGCGACCTGCTGGCCAGGGTGCTGGTGGCGGGCCGGTTCTCGCTGGCGCTCGCGCTGGCCGCCACGCTCATCGGCGCCGCCGCCGGCATCGTGCTCGGCACACTTCCGTCGGTGCTGCCCAAGCGGGGCGCCCGGCTCGCCACCGGCACGGTCAACGCGCTGGTGGCCTTCCCCGGGCTGCTGCTGGCCATGTTCACCGCGGTCGTCACCGGACTCGGCGCGCGCGGCGCGGTGCTCGGCATCGGCGCGGCCATCGCGCCCGGCTTCGCCCGGCTCACCCAGACGCTGGCCGCCTCGGTCGCCGGCGCCGACTACGTCTCGGCCGCCCGCATGCTCGGCGTGCCCCGCCGGCGCATCCTGTCCCGGCACGTGCTGCCCAACATCGCCGAACCGCTCATCCTCAACCTCACCCAGGCGCTCGGCGGCGCCCTGCTCGGCCTGGCCGGCATGTCGTTCCTGGGGCTCGGCGTGCAGCCGCCGTCGTTCGACTGGGGCCGGCTGCTGTTCGACGGGTTCTCCCGCATCTACGTGACGCCCGAGGTGGCGCTCGGACCCGCAGCCGCCGTCGCGCTCGCCGGCATCGGCTTCAACCTGCTGGGCGACGCCCTGGCCAGAGCCGCCGCGCGCACGACCGTACGCAAGATGGACGAGCCGCCGGCGCCGCCGCCCGAGCCCGGCGAGCCGGACCCCGGCGCCGTGCTGGACGTGCGGGACCTGACCGTCACGTTCCCCGGCGGCTCCACCCCCGTACGGGGCCTGTCGCTGGCCGTCGCCCCCGGCGAGGTCGTCGGGCTCGTGGGCGAGTCCGGCAGCGGCAAGAGCCTGACCGCTGCCGCCGTCGGCGGGCTCGTCCCCTACCCGGGGAAGGTCACGTACGGGCGGCTGCACCTGGGCGGCAGGGACGTCGCCGAGCTGTCGGACAAGGAGCTCGGCACCGCGCTCGCCATGGTCTTCCAGGACCCGCTCGCAGCGCTCAATCCCGCGCTCAAGATCGGCGGCCAGCTCGCCGAGGTCGCCGTCGTGCACGAGGGCGCCACCCGGGCCGCGGCCCGCCGCCGCGCCGTCGACCGGCTCGGCCAGGTGCACCTGCCCGAGCCCGAGCGGCGGGCCGCCCAGCACCCCCACGAGCTGTCCGGCGGCATGCGGCAGCGCGCCGTGATCGCCATGGGCCTGATGGGCACACCCCGCCTGATCGTCGCCGACGAGCCCACGACCGCGCTCGACGTGACCGTGCAGCGGCAGATCCTGCGCCTGCTGCGCGAGGTCGTGGCCGAGACCGGCGCGGCCACGCTGTTCATCTCGCACGACATCGCCGTCGTCGGCGAGCTGTGCGACCGCGTCGTCGTCATGTACGCCGGCCGCGTCGTCGAGGAACTGCCCGCCGACCGGCTCGCCGACGGCGCCGCGCACCCCTACAGCAGGGCGCTGATCGCCTCCCTGCCCGACCTGGACACCGACAGGACCAGGCCGCTGGCCGGTATCCCCGGCACCCAGCCCGCGCCCGACCAGGTCGGACCCGGCTGCGCCTTCGCCCCCCGCTGCTCCCTGGCCACCGAGCGGTGCGTCACGCAGCGCCCGGAACTCGTCGCGCACGGCCCCCTGCAGCGGGTCGCCTGCTGGGAGGTGTCATGATCATCCAGAACCTGACCGTGCGGTTCGGCGACTTCACCGCCGTCGACGACGTCACGCTGGAGATCCCCGACGGCCGCGTCGTCGGGCTCGTCGGCGAGTCGGGGTCCGGCAAGTCGTCGCTGGCCAGGGCCGTGTGCGGGCTCGTCCCGTACACGGGGAGCATCGAGGGCGTCCGCCGGGTCCAGATGGTGTTCCAGGACCCGTACGCGTCGCTCAACCCCCGCATGACCGTCGGCGACACGGTCGCGGAGGGCATCAGGGGCCGCGACCGCGACAGCGAGGTGAAGCGGCTGCTCGATCTCGTGCGGCTCCCCGCGGAGGTGGCCGGCCGCTACCCGCGCGAGCTGTCCGGCGGCCAGCGGCAGCGCGTCGCCATCGCCCGCGCCCTCGGCGGCGACCCCGGCCTGCTCGTCGCCGACGAGATCACCAGCGCGCTCGACGTGTCGGTGCAGGGCGCCGTGCTCAACCTCGTCCGCGGGCTCCGCGACGAGCTGGGCCTGCCGATGTTGTTCATCTCGCACAACCTGGCCGTGGTCAGGTACGTCGCCGACGTGGTCGCCGTCATGCACCAGGGCCGGCTGGTCGAGGTGGGCCCCGCCGAGCAGGTCGTCGGCGAGCCCGCGCACGACTACACGCGCGCCCTGCTGGCCGCGGTGCCCCGGCTCAGAGGGTGATCCACTCCGTGGCCGTGGTGACCTCGTCGAGCACGGCCGGGATCGGCTCAACGCCGAGGCCCGGCCCGGACGGCACGTCGAGATGCCCGTCCGCCAGCTCGAAGGGTTCGGTGATGTCGGTCGCGTAGTAGCGGCGCGACCCCGAGGTGTCGCCCGGCAGGGTGAACCCGGGCAGCGCCGCCAGCGCCACGTTCGCCGCCCGGCCCAGCCCGGTCTCCAGCATGCCGCCGCACCACACCGCGACCCCGTGGGCCCGGCACAGGTCGTGGATGCGCCGCGCCTCCAGGTAGCCGCCGATCCGGCCCGGCTTGACGTTGATGATCGAGCAGGAGCCGAGCGCGATCGCCGCCGCGGCGTGCTCGGCCGACTCGATCGACTCGTCCAGGCAGACCGGCGTCGTCAGCTGCGGGGCCAGCTTGGCGTGCTGCACGAGGTCGTCGTTGGCCAGCGGCTGCTCGATCAGCAGCAGGCCGAACGCGTCGAGCCGGGCCAGGTGACGGGCGTCGGTCAGCGAGTAGGCGGCGTTCGCGTCGACCTGGAGCAGCACGTCGTCGCCGAACCGTTCGCGCACGGCCCTGACCGGCTCGACGTCCCAGCCGGGCTGGATCTTCAGCTTGATGCGGACATATCCCTCGTCCAGGTAGCCCGCCACCGCGTCGAGGAGCTGCGGGACCGAGTCCATGATGCCGACCGACACCCCGCACGGCACCCGGCCGCGCGACGCGCCGAGGAACCGGCCGAACGACTCGCCCGCCGCCCTCAGCTGCGCGTCCAGCACCGCCGTCTCCACCGCGGCCTTGGCCATGCGGTGGCCCTTGACGGGCTCCAGCGCGCGGGCCACGCCCTGCGCGTCGACGTTCGGCGGCAACGCGGGCAGCAGGAAACGGCGGATCACCTCGGCGGCGCCGTCGACGTACTCGGAGGAATAGAGCGGCTCGGACATCGCCACGCACTCGCCCCAGCCCTCGGCGTCCGGCGTCACGACCCTGACGAGCAGGACGTCACGGGACGTCTCCGTGCCGAACGAGGTGCGGAACGGCGCCACCAGCGGCATCGCGATCCGGCGTAGCTCAACTCCAGTGATCTTCATTCTTGCTCCACCACGTAGTAGGACTTACCGCAGAACCCCGTGACCGCGCGGCCCTCCGCCATCAGGCCACCCAGCACCTCGCGCACGGCGAGCCGCCACGCCTTGGCCGTTCCCGGGTCGCTGCCGCGCAACCCCTCGATGTCGGCGGGGACGGCGACCAGCACCGTGCCCGCCCCCACCGGCC
>NZ_SMJZ01000138.1 GCF_004348345.1 Nonomuraea longispora | reverse complement strand
CCCGTGAACACCCGCCCCGACAGCAGGAGGTCCATGGCCCGCTGCTGTCCGACGAGGCGCGGCAGCACCCAGGACAGCCCGTACTCGGCGATGAGCCCGCGCCGCGCGAAGGCCGTCGTCCACTTGGCCTCCTCGGCCGTCATGACGAGGTCGCAGACGAGCGCATGGACCATGCCCAGCCCTGCGCACGCTCCGTTGACCGCGGCGATGACCGGCTTGCCGATGGTCGTCGGGAAGGTGGCGGGCCTGGGGTCGGGCCGTTCGTCGTAGGTTCCGGACCGAAGGGCGTCGAGCGTCTTGAAGTCGGCGCCCGAGCAGAAGCCCTTGCCGGCGCCCGTGACCACGACGGCCCGGACCCCGGGGTCCTTCTCCGCCTCCGCCAGCAGGTCGAAGTAGCGCCGCCCCATGGCGTCCGTCCACGCGTTGAGGGTGTCGGGACGGTTGAAGGTCAGCATGAGCACGCCCTGGTCGACCGTTGAGAGCACGAGTTCCGCCATGGCCCCAACCGAACCATGTTCTAGCCTCGGGTGGCAAGGCTATCGGTGGTGCACGAAGGCCGGGGTGAGGACGCGGGTGTCGTAGTAGCGGTGGAAGACGGGGGTGGCGCCGCCCGACAGCGGTGGCACGATCCACGACCAGTCGGCGGGGCAGACGCGCCCGGCCTTCTCCTCCTTCGACAGGTGCGTGAGGAAGCGGCGCGACTCCGTGTGGTGGTCGGTCATCGTGACCCCGGCCCGCTCGAACGAGTGCAGCACCGCCACGTTCAGCTCCACCAGCGCGTGGTCGCGCCACAGGGTGCGTTCGGTGGAGGTGTCCAGGCCGAGCCGCTCGGCGGTCACCCCGAGGAGGTCGTACCTGTCCTCGTCGGCGAGGTTGCGGGCGCCGATCTCGGTGCCCATGTACCAGCCGTTGAAGGGTGCGCACGGGTAGCAGATGCCGCCGATCTCCAGGCACATATCCGAAATAGCCGGAACGGCGTGCCAGCGCAGCCCGAGGTCGGCGAACCACGGATATTCGGGATGCGTCAGCGGCACCTCCAGAACGGCGTCCCCGGGCAGGTTGCACAGCAGCGCCTCACCCAGTCCCGGCTGGACGATCAGCGGGAGCAGGTCGAACCGGCCGCGGCCGCCGCGCCACCCCATGCTCAGGGCCAGCTCGGTCAGCCCGGCGTTGCGCGGGTCGCCGACGACGCCGCCGGGTGTGCGGTAGCCGGCGTACCGGATGAGCTGCTCGTTGCGCACGCGAGGCCCGCGCATGGCCGGGGTGTCGGGGGGAAACACGGTGATCGTGGGCCTGATCTTGCCGTTGCCGGTCGCCTCACGCAGGTGGGCGACGCATTCGAGGGCCACCCCCTCGGCCGTGCCCACCTGCCTGCGGTCGCGCACGCGCAAGGAGCGCCAGTAGAGCCGGCCGATGCACCGGTTGCTGTTGCGCCAGGCCACCCGGGCTCCGAACTCGAGCTCCTCGTACGTGTGCGTGTAGGTCCCGGTGCGGGTCACCTCCCTGGCGACGTCCCGCAGCCGTGCGTGCAGCCCTCCCACGGCGGGGTTCTCGGTGTGGAAGAGCCTGAGGAAACGCTCCGCCTCGTGCAGGTCGGCGGTACGCCCGAGCACGGCGTTCATGGCGTGCAAGGCGGGCGTGTCGAAAGGGCGCAGTGACTTGATCCAGGTGGGCACGCGGCAACCAGTTCCTCCGTCGTCGGATCGCCCCGCCGATTCCGGGTCGGCGGCTCGTCCTGGTGGCGGCGCCCTCTCCTCGCCCCCGACATGGTGTCCCGCGGCTCCGGTCCACCGGACCGGTCGCTCCATCTTTCCGCGACGAGCGGCGCTTTGTCCGGCCAACTGGAAAATGCGTGTTGATCTCGCTACAAAGCGTGAAACGGCTCCTGTGCGTGGCGAGCGGCGCATATTAGCGATCTTGGTAGTACAGTGTCTTCCCGATTCGGGAGGTGATGGGTGACTCCCCGGGACGAACCGGACGACCCGCGAGGCGTGACCGCGACCGACACCCTCGGCGTGGTCATCGACGCCGACGGCCGGCGCGCCTCAGGGCAGGACTTCCAGGCACTGGCCGACCAGCACGAGCGGCTGACGGCCGCGCTGCGCAACAGCCTGCGGTCCGGCAGCGGCCTGCCCTTCTGGGAGGTCGACACCCCGTTCAGCGAACTGGCCGAACACCTGCTGCAGCGCCACGTGCGCACCGGTGACGGCCTGCGCGCCGCCGGCGACGGGCAGACCGTCATGGCCCGCCGCAACGTCGCCGTCGAGCAGCGCAACAGCACGATCGTCCAGGACCACACGTGACGGCCGTCACCGACGATCCCGCCATCGCCGCCGACTTCGGCGTCCTGGGTCTCCCGTCCATCCCCGACCCGTCTCCGGCCTACCGGCAGGCCGAAACCCTGCAGGCCGTCGCCGACCACTACACCCGGCTCGCCGGCGACGGCGCTGCGGCCTCCCGCCGCGCCGCCCTCAACCAGGGCCCGGCCGCGGACGCCGCGGACCGGCACGTCGACGGCCCCGGCGGCGTCCTCCCCCAGACCAGCGGCCTGGCGGGCCACTTCGGACTCGTCGCCGGCCTGCACAACAGCGCCGCACAGTTCGTCCAGCACGGGAAGACGCGCCTCGCGGCCTACGCGGCCGCGGCCGCCGCGCTCGCCCTCGCCGTCCCCCAGGTCCGCGCCTGGGTCAGGGCCAGAGCCCTCCGCCTGTACCAGCAGTTCCGCACCATCCTGGCGAAGTTCGGCGACCTCTACCGCAGGCTCCTCGCCAGAATGGCGCCGGGGACGGCCCGGACGGGTGGCGGCGTCCCGGCGGTTCGCGCCGGCGCGGAACGCACGACGGCACTCTCGGCCCGAAAAGGTCACGCCGGCCACCTGCAGCCGCCCGGCCCGCTCGAACGCGACCTGCCGCTGCCCAGGCCCGCGGACCTGCGTTTCGAACGCGACGACCAGGGCCTCATCGTCGCCGTGAACGGCCGGCCGGTACGCGAGTTCGTGGGGGACCTGACATTGACCAGGTCATCGGAATATCTGGCCCGCCGGGAGGCGGCACGCGACCTCGCCTTCTCCAGGGCGAAGGCCGGCCCGGTCTACACGCTGCTCATGGATCGGCGCACGGGAAAACTGTACGAAGGTCTCAATGACATGTTGCGGCGGGTGCCCGACGACCTGCACCCCCTCCTGCGGGAACGCTACGACAAGTTCGCCCGCTGGGCTCGCCGCAACGGCACCTTCCGGCATGACGAGGGCTGGCCGCCGGGCGACTTTCCGCACTGGAGCGAACCGGGCACCCATTCGGAGGTCACCGCGACCAGCAAGGCCCTGTGGGACCGTACGCGCAACGGTGAGACGGCGACCACCGGGACGTTGCGGGAATTCCATTTCGACAACCGCTTACTCTCGGAGCATTACCAGGGCATCACCGCCCGGCAGCGCATACCGTGCTGCGCCAACTGCACGAACTTCTTGTACGACACACCGAACTCCGTCGGCTACTTCACCCGATATCCCTCCGCGGGGCAGAGCCCGCTGACCGAGTTCACGCCGCCATGGGCCGCCTGAGGTCGGGAACCAGCATGCGCATCACGATGAACGACCTGGAATACGACCAGGACCAGCGAGTCCGCTATCAGGGCGCTCCCTACAGCGGCACCGCGTGCGAGCTCTATGCCGACGGCGCGGTCATGACCGAGCAGACGTTCGACCAGGGGATTCCGCACGGCCTCGCGCGGACCTTCTACCCTGACGGCCGCGTCGAGTCGGAGTGGCGGCACGACCGCGGCCGCCGGCACGGCTCGTGTCTGCGCTGGCATCCGAACGGCCGGCTCGCCGAGGACCGGATCTACGAGCGCGGGAAGCTGGTGTCGTGCCAGGCCTGGCACGAGGACGGGACACCCGACGACGGGTAGCGCGCCGAGGCCGGGCCAGCCGAATCAATGTCCAGCACCGTCAATCCCGGCCGCCACGGCCGAGTTCAGTCCTCTGGCTGAATCCTCGATGACCAGCACCTCTTCCTTGCCGGCTCCGAAGCGATTCGCGCCGATCAGGTATGACTCCGGACGCGGCTTGGCGAGTAGGTAGTCGTCACGAACGACGAAGCACTCCATGAATTGCTTGATGTGGCGCTCCTCATGGACGAGTTCGAAGTCCGCACGTTTGGCGGTCGTCACGATGGCCATGCGGGCATATTTCGACAGCTCGGCCAGAGCATCGACCACGCCTTCGATCTCGGTGGCTTCTCGTGATGACCGACGGGACGGCTCTGTGTCGCTGGTCTCGGCGGGCACCCGAGATCCGCGGGCCCGCAAGCAGTCTGCCGCCACCGGATCAGGCCCCGCAGGAACGACTCAGGCCCTCTGTCCTGATCCAGGAAGAGGGCCTGACCTACCGAGCTCCCGCGATTGGACTCGAACCAATAACCTGCCGGTTAACAGCCGGCTGCTCTGCCGTTGAGCTACGCGGGATCGGGCTTCTGCCCACGTCACCGGGGCTTTGCGGCCCCTCCGCCGTGCGCACGACTAGATTAGCGCACTCTGGGAGTGCGTGTCGCATCATAAGCAGGGTAGGCCCGGAGGCAGCGGAGGTGGGAAATGCGTTATCGGATGACATTCGCTGTTGGACTGGCGGTCGGCTACGTGCTGGGCAGCCGGGCAGGACGCGAGCGGTACGAGCAGATCAAGCGGACGGCGCAGCGCGTCGCGGACAACCCCAGGGTGCAGGAGGTGGCCGGGGTGGTCGGCGCGCAGGCGTCGAGGTTCGCGGGGATGGCCAGGACGAGGGTGGGTGACACCCTGCAGCACCGGATCCCGTTCCTGCATGACGACCACAAGCCCGACACGGGCACCGGCTGGCCGGACGACGGCGTCGAGGGCCACAACGCCAGGGAGAGCGGCATCCCCTACTGACGTGGGCGTGGGCGTGGGGCCCGGGGCACGTACGGTGGCTCACACGCCCATGCTGCGTCGCATGCCCTCCAGGGCCTGCTCGGCCCGCGCGCGCAGGCCGGGGTCCTCGGGGTCGAGGCCGTCGTCGAAGACGAAGGTCCAGCCCAGCACCTCACCCCCTGGTTTGCGCCGGGCCACCAGCCGCACGCCGCCCTTGCCCGGCAGGTCGACGTGCTTGTTCACCACGATCGTCGCGTTGACGCGCTCGCGCAGCGTCTCGGGCAACATGCGCGGCTCGGCGATCCGCTCGGCGTGCCACCTGCCGTCGGTGGTGAGCACCCGCATGCCTTCCTCGTCCCACGACGCCCTGTCGATCTGCTCGTACGGCAGGCGCGTGCCGTCGGCCAGGTGGAGGGCGAGGTTGGTGGCCACCACGTGGCCGTCCGGGGTGTGGGTGAACGTCAGCACCCGCTCTCCCCGCTCCATCGTCAGGGATCTGCGCACGTCGGCGGGCAACCGGCGGAAAAGGCTCATTCCCCAACGGTATCGGCGAGCAGATCCAGGGTGAGTGCCGCACTCCACGAGAAATCCCGGCATCCGCGCCCGCTGCCGTCGAAGGGGTCGAAGCACTCGCGGAAGCCTGCCTGCCGCACTAGGCGCAGGGTGCCGTGGGTGAGCTGCCGGGCGAGCGTGTCGAGGGAGTGCACGGCGGCGGCCCTGCGCAGCAGCCAGTTGGTGTTCACCCAGGAGGGCCCGCGCCAGTAGCGGGTGCGGTCGAACTGGGCCGCGCGGATCTCGCAGCTCGGCACCGGGTAGCCGGTGGCGCCCATGAACCTGGCCGACTCCAGCACCTCGACGGCCGTGCGTACGTGCTCGCCGGGCAGCCACGGGTCCAGCAGCGGCCCGAACCCGCCCACCGTGCACACCTTGATCAGCCGGTCGGTACGCAGGTCCCTGGCGTAGAAGCCGCCGTCCCACAGGCGCTCGATCAGGGCCAGCCGGATGCGCTCGGCCTGCTCGGCGTGGGGCACGGGATCGGCGCGGGCCAGTGGCGCCAGCTCCGCCAGCGCCTGGCATGAGGCCAGCCAGATGCCGTTGAACATCGGGTCCTCGATCGCGAACGGGTGTTCGTCGCGTAGGTAGCCGGCGCTGTATCCGGCGTCGCGGTAACGCATGGCCAGCCAGACGTAGCGGTCGTGGGCGCTGTCGGGGTGGCGCTCCTCCATGTCGACATTGCGATAGCCGTACCTGATGACGGGGAGTGCGGCGAGTGCGTCGTCCCAGGCGGGGCTGTCGTCCATGCCCGACTCCCACGGATGCACGATCGCGGCCAGCCCGGCGCCGCCCAGGTCGCGGGCGGAGGCGAGGTAGTCGTGCTGGGCCACCAGCGCCGGGAACGCCTTCCTGACGAACGCGACGTCGCCGGTGTGCCGGTAGAGCCACCACAGGGCGAGTCCCTGCAGCGGCGGTGAGATGAGCCCCGAAGTGAGCACGCGCGGCGCGGCGTCGTGCTCCTGGGAGCGCCATACGGACGGCCCGGGAAAGTACGCCTCCCGCGTGTGGAAGACGATGTGCGGCACCATCCCGGTCGCCCACTGCCCGCGCAGCAGGTTGAGCAGCTCCTCTCGGGCCCGGTCCGGCCGGTGCCTGGCCAGGCCGATGACGACGAACGCGGAGTCCCAGCTCCACTGGTGCGGGTAGAGGCCCGGCGCGGGCACGGTACCCGTGCCCGTCCAGTTCGCCTCGAGCACGGCCAGCGCCTCGTGCCCGAGCGCGGCGTCGTCGACCGCCGGCCGCGCCTCCATCACCCAACTATGCCTGCGGATCCCGCGGGAAGCTACTGCGCGGCCACGCGCCGTTCGTCAGGCCCTTTTCACCCACCTCGCCAGGAACATGACGCCGAGCGCCACGCCGCCGATGAGCAGACCCCACTTGAGCAGACTGAGGGCCATGCCCACGAGAGGGCCGAGGAGCAGGAGCGCGGCGACGATGGCCACGATGATCAGAAGAATACGTCCCATGTTCGACACGGTACGAGGCCTTTTAAGCGGTTTGCAGGCGACACAGGGTTGAATCAGGGACAAGTCAGGGGTTCCCCCCACTCCGGAACCAACCGGTACGACCTTCGCGTTGTGTCGGTAAAGAGCACCGGGGCATCGGGGACCCGCTTCACGGGGAGCGTGATGATCCTGGGACCGCCCATGAGCAGGGAAGCAGCGGACTACGCACTGCGTGCCCGCGCGGACGAACGCGACCGGATCTCCGGCGACCTGCTCGATCTCGAAGCCCATACCACCTACCAGGTGCTCAAAGGGGCCTCCTTACGCGGGACCACGGAACGGCGATGGGCGACCGCTCAGGATGATCTGGACGTCCTGTGGCGGCTCAACGACGCCTACCGCGCGGTGCTGCGCCGCGCCGAGCAGATCAGGGCCTCGCGCGCCCGGCCCGGCGCCGAGCAGCTCTCGGCGCTCACCGAACTGCTGGCCGGATCCTCCGTCGTGCTGCGGGTCGCCGCCAGGCCGGTCGAACAGCGTTCCCTGCTCCCGCACCCGGACCTGCGGCTGACCCTCGACGAGGCCGTCATCCGGATGGAGGCCGCCTTCCGTGGGGTGACCTCGGCGCTCAACGACATCGACGCGGTGTGGAACGCCGTACTGCCGCGCCTGGACGGCGCCGAGGCCGACCTGCGCCAGATCTGCGACCTGGAACGCGAGCTGGGAGAGAGCGCCGGCCTGACCGCCGAGGCGAGCGAGCTGGCGCGCTTGCGGACCGCGACGCTGGAGAACCCGCTCGGCTCCTGCGTCGACCCGGACCTCGACCGGCTGACGCGCCTGCTGGCCTCCTCCCGCGCCGAGCTCGACCTGGCGATCACCGTGAAGCGGGAGTTCGCCGAGCGGCGCGAGAACCTGGTGGCCGCACTCGACCTCGTACGCGCGGCCGAGAGCGAGGCGCGGCTGGCCCACGGCGCGGTCGTCGCCAAGATCGCCCTGCCACCGCAGGCCCAGCCGCGCGGCCAGGTCGACGCGCTGGCCGCCGAGCTCGACGCGCTCGACGTCTCGGCCGACCCCTGGGTGCTGCGGGCCAAGCGGCTGGCCCGCCTCGAGGACGACGCCCGTCAGGCCGCCGAGCAGGCGCGAACCACGGCGAAGGCGCTCTACGGCCTGATCGGCAGGCGCGACGAGCTGCGCGGGCGGCTCGGCGCCTGCGAGGCGATGGCGGCCCGTAAAGGGCTGGCCGAGGACCCGGCGGTGTCGGAGTCGTTCGTACGGGCCCGCGCACTGCTGTGGAGCGCTCCGTGCAACCTGACGAAGGCGGCGGCGGCCGTCGAGGCCTACCAGCGCGCGATCCACGGAGGTAAGCGATGACCCGCTGCGCGCAACCCGGCTGCACGGGAACGATCGACGAGGGTTACTGCGACTGGTGCGGCGCCGCCGCGAGCCCGCCCCAGCCCGTGCCGCCCCAGCCCGTGCCGGCGCAGCCCGTGCCGGCGCAGCCCGTGCCGGCGCAGCCCGTGCCGGCATCGGGCCCCGTGTCCGCTCCGGTCGTCACCCAGCCGGTGAGCAGGCCGGTGAGCAGGCCGGTGAGCGGGCCCACGGGCAGCAGCGGCAGGTCGCGGGCCGGCGTGCTGGCCACCATCGCGGACCTGCCGTCCGTGCCCTACCGCGACCCGGCCGGGGCGGTGATGCCCGACCCCCAGGTGCCGGAGAACAAGCGGCACTGCGCCAACCCGGCGTGCGGGAAACCCGTGGGCCGCTCCAGGGACGGCCGCCCCGGTCTGACGGACGGGTTCTGCCCGCACTGCCGTACGGCGTTCTCGTTCACCCCCAAACTGGGCAAGGGCGACCTGGTGGCGGGCCAGTACCGCGTGCTCGGCTGCCTGGCGCACGGCGGGCTCGGCTGGATCTACCTCGCCTCCGACGAGAACCTCGACGGCCGGTGGGTGGTGCTCAAGGGCCTGCTCAACACCAACGACCCCGAGGCGTTGGCGGCGGCCGAGGCCGAGCGGAAGTTCCTCACCACGGTCGACCATCCCAACATCGTCAAGATCTTCAACTTCCAGCGCTCGGCCGGCCTCGGCTACATCGTCATGGAGTACGTAGGCGGCCAGTCCCTGCACGAGCTGCGCCGCCAGGGCCCGCTGCCGCTGCGCGACACCCTCCTGTACGGCAGGGAGATCCTGCACGCGTTCGGCTACCTGCACGAGCACGGCCTGGCCTACTGCGATCTCAAGCCGGCCAACGTGATCAGGGTCGGCAAGCGGCTCAAGCTCATCGACCTCGGCGCGGTGCAGCCCATCGGCTCGCCGCCCGGCTCGTCGTGGGCCACGGTCGGCTACCACGCGCCCGAGCTGGACACCCAGCCGACGTCGGTCACCTCCGACCTGTACACCGTGGCGAGGACGCTGGCGGTGCTGGCGGTGCCCGGGTTCAGTCCCGCGCAGGGCGGCGTCGCCGCCCCGCTGCCGGTGGACTGCGGGCACCCGTCGTTCACCCGGCTGCTCCGCAAGGCGACCGCCGCCGATCCCGCCCGGCGTTTCCAGCGCGCGTGGGAGATGGAGGAGCAGCTCGTCGGGGTGCTGCGGGAGCTCAGCGCCGTGGAAGAGGGGGTGCCGTACCCGGCGCTCTCGACGTTGTTCGGGCCGGAGCGGACGGCGGTGGGAACGGCGCTGTCGGACGCCCCCGACGAGGTGTTCGAGCCGCTCGATCCGGCGGCGGTCGCGACGGCCTTACCCGTGCCGCTGGTCGATCCCGCCGACCCGGCCGCGGGATCGCTGGCGGGGCTGCTCGGCCGCGACAGCGGGACGCTGGTCGACCAGCTCGCCGCGATGCCGCAGACGCCCGAGACGAAGCTGATGCGCGCCAGGCTGCTGGCCGAGCGCGGGGCGGCCGAGGCGGGCGACGTGCTCGACGAGCTGTCCGCGGAGCTGCCCGGCGACTGGCGGCCCACCTGGTGTCGCGGGGTGCTGGCGCTGGCCCGGCGCCAGGAGCAGGAGGCCGTGACCGGATTCGACGCCTGCGTGTCGGAACTGCCGGGAGAGCTCGCGCCGAAGCTGGCCCTGGCCTTCGCTCTTGAGCACGCCGGCAAGCCGGCCGCCGCCTGGTACGAGTGCGTCTGGCGGACCGACCACTCCTACGTGAGCGCGGCGTTCGGGCTGGCCAGGACGGGCCGGATGACCGTGCTCGACGAGGTGCCCGCCACGTCGTTCTACCGCGTCGCGGCGCAGGTGGCGCTGGCCGCGTCGGTGGTGCGGCGGCCCGACCTGAGCGGGCTCACCGTCGCCGACCTGACGGGCGCGGTCGAGCGGGTGGCCGCCCAGGCCGACCTCGACCCGCGCCGCCGCGACCTGCTCACCGCCGAACTGCTCGGCGCGGCGCTGACCTGGCTGCGGACCGGCAAGCCGCCGAAGAACGTGACGCTCGCGGGAGCGCCCTTCACCGAAACCGGGCTGCGCAGGTCCATAGAGTCGATCTACCGCAGGCTGGCCGTGACCGCCGGCACCCGCCAGGAGCGCCACGCGCTCATCGACCAGGCCAACGCCGTACGACCGAGGACGTGGGTGTGACAGATCCCCAGCCCATCCAGCACGACGCACCCGCCGCCTGCCCGGTGTGCCAGACCCCGGTGCTCAAGGGCGACGTCTACTGCGAGGCGTGCGGCCACGCGCTGGGCTCCGCCGTGTGCGCGTTCTGCGACGCGGCGGCCGTCGACGCCGAGGGCTACTGCGAGCGGTGCGGCCTGCGCCAGCCCACCGACCGGGACCACGCCGAGATCGTGCTCGTCGGCGGTGCCGCGGG
This sequence comes from Nonomuraea longispora, assembly GCF_004348345.1. Lineage (GTDB taxonomy): Bacteria > Actinomycetota > Actinomycetes > Streptosporangiales > Streptosporangiaceae > Nonomuraea > Nonomuraea longispora. The sequence goes on along the minus strand of NZ_SMJZ01000138.1, from coordinate 13,835 downwards.
CGTCACCGACAGAGGGCTGCGGCGCAGCCGCAACGAGGACGCCATGGCCCTGCTGACCGCCGGCGGCACGACCGTGACCGTGGTCTGCGACGGCGTGGGCAGCTCGCCCAGGGCCGACGAGGCGTCCGCGGTCGCCGTCGAGACCGCGTCGGCCGCGCTGTGCAGAGGGCTGTCGCCGGAGGAGGCGTTCGACCTGGCCGGGCGGGCCGTGAGCAAGCTCGCCACCTCCGTGCACGACGCCCCCGCCTGCACGTACGTCTCCGCCGTGGTCGGGGCGGGCCGCGTCACGCTCGGCTGGGCGGGCGACAGCCGGGCGTACTGGCTGCCCGAGGGCACCCTGCTGACCACGGACGACGCCGTCCCGACCGGCGAGATCACCGCCTGGCTCGGCGCCGACGCCGTCGGCGTCACGCTCAACGTGCGCACGCTCACCCCGCGCGGCCCCGGCCACCTGCTCGTCTGCAGCGACGGCCTCTGGCGCTATCTGGACGGCTACGCCTTCCCTCGCGCGGGGACCCCGCTTGAACTGGCCCGCGAACTGCTGCGCCACGCGCTGGACTCCGGCGGCCAGGACAACGTGACCATCGTCGTGATCCCCCTAGGAGAAGCCCATGAGTGACCGGCCCGCTTTCACGTTGACCATCGACCAGAACAAGTACCTTTCCCTCGACGGGCGTGAGGTGCACGCCATTCTCACGGTGAGCTCGACCGGCGGCGTCACCACGCAGGCCGTCCCGGCGGAGGCCGCCGAAGTGATCATCGTGGACACGTCGGGCTCGATGAGCGGCGCCAAGATCCGCGAGGCCCGGCAGGCCGCCGCCACGGCCGTGCAGACGTTGCGCGACGGCGTCCACTTCGCGGTGGTCTCCGGCACGGGAAGCGCCAAGGTCGTCTACCCGAGTGGCAGCACGCCGAGCCTGGTCCAGGCGAACCCTGCCACCAGGGCCGAGGCGGCCAAGGCCGTCGAGAGGTTGTTGTCGTACGGCGGAACCGCCATGGGCGAGTGGCTGAAGCTGGCCGGGCACCTGCTGTCGACCCGACCTCACGCGATCAAGCACGCGCTGCTCATGACCGACGGCCAGAACAACGAGCGCGCCGACGTGTTCGACTCGGTGCTGTCGGCGTGGAGCGGCACGTTCGTGTGCGACTGCCTGGGGATCGGCGCGGACTGGCAGCCCGCCGAGCTGCGCAAGGTGGCCGAGGCGATGCTCGGCACCTTCGACTACGTGCGCGACCAGGGGGACCTGCCGGAGTATTTCCGCCGGCTCACGCAGGCGTCGATGAACAAGACCATGGCCGACCTGTCGTTGCGCGTGTGGGTGCCGCAGGCCGCGCGGCTCATGTTCGTCAAGCAGGTCGACCCGGTGCTGCTCGACCTGACCGGCAAACGCGCCGACGTCAACCCGCTGACCGGCGACTACCCGACGGGCTCCTGGGGACCCGAGGAGCGCAAATACCATATCTGCGTCGAGGTGCCACCCGGGCAGGTCGGGCAGGAGATCAGGGCGGGCTGGGTCAAGCTCGTGCACCCCGACACCCAGGACGTCCTGGCCAGCGGCAACGTGCTCGCCCAGTGGACCGACGACCTGGCGCTGTCCACCCAGATCAACGGCAACGTCGCCCACTACACCGGCCAGGCCGAGCTGCACGACCTCATCCAGGACGGGCTCAGCGCCAAGGCGATGGGCGACATCGAGACCGCGACGGCCCGCCTGGCCAAGGCGAGGGACCTGGCCGGCGCGTCCGGGCGCGAGGACACCGCCAAGCTGCTCGACCGGGTGGTCGAGGTCGATCCGGCCACCGGCACGGCCCGGCTGCGCAAGAACGTGGACAAGGAGGACACGCTCGAGCTGGACACCGGCTCCGTCCGCACCAGCCGGCTGCGCAGGGAAGGAATTTGATGGCTACCTGTCCGCAGGGCCACCCCTCGGGCGCCGACGACTACTGCGACGTGTGCGGCACGCGGATGGCGGGAGTTGCCGCGCCGCCCGCCGCGCCCCAGCCGCCGGCCCAGGAGCCCTCCGCCGCCGAGAGCTGCCCCGTCTGCCGGACGCCGCGGGCCGGGCAGTTCTGCGAGGTGTGCGGCCACGACTACAGCGGCGCCCCCGGGGCCGCCGGGACCGCCGTCCCGCTCCCCGTGACCGGGCCCCGGTGGGAGGCCGTCACCGCCGCCGATCGCTCCTACTACGAGAAGGTCATCGCCGAGGGCGGCCCCGACGCCGACGCGGTCGCGTTCCCGCCGTACTGTCCTGAACGCTCGTTCGGGCTGCACGGCGAGCAGGTACGCATCGGGCGGCGCAGCAAGGCCAGGAACCTGGCACCCGAGATCGACCTGACCGGCCCGCCGGAGGACCCGGGCGTCTCGCACCTGCACGCCGTGCTGCTGGCCCAGCCGGACGGCTCCTGGCGGCTGGTCGACCCCGGCTCCTCCAACGGCACCCAGGTGAACGGCAGGCCGCTCCAGACGAACGTGCCGGTCAGGATCGGCCCCGGCGACCGCATCCACCTGGGCGCCTGGACCGTGATCACCGTCAGGGAGGGCGCGCCGTGACCCTGGTGCGGACCCGGCCGGGCACGTCGTCACCCGTCGAGCGCGGCGTCCCCGGCCGCATCCGGGTCATCTCCGGCATCACCGTCGCCTCGCTGGCGCTGCTGTTCGTGGCGCTCGCCGCTGGCAGCTCGACGGCCCGCGACGGGCTGCAGGTCATCGGCCGCGACGCGGGCCCGCAGGTCGTCGCCACCGCCGGCCTCTACCTGGCGCTGAGCGACATGGACGCGCAGGTGGCCAACGTCCTGGTGATGGGCGACGGCTACCCCCGTGAGCGCGAGGCCGCGACCACCCGCTACGAGCAGCAGCGTTCCGTCGCCAACCAGGCCCTGCTGAAGGCGTTCGAACTGTCCGGCGACAACCCGGCGGAACGGCTGACCGTGCAGTCGGTGCTCGACGGGCTCGGCCGCTACGAGCGGCTCGCCGGGCAGGCGCTGCTGCTCGACGAACGCTCCGGGCACGCGCCGGGACCGCCGCCGGAGGAGGTGGTGCGGTCCTACCGCGACGCCACCGACCTCATGCGCCAGGTGCTGCTGCCGCAGGCGTACAACCTGACCCTGGAGAACGGCACGATCGTCCGCGGCACCTACGACGAGAAGGCGTTCACCGTGCCCCTCCTGCGCGACGCGGTCGTGGTCGCCGGAGTGGTCGCGATCGGCTGCCTGCTCTGGCTGCAGATCTTCCTCGCGCGGCGCTTCCGCCGCGTCTTCGGTCCGGCGCTGATCGCCGCCACGCTGGCCACAGCGCTCGCGCTGGTCTCCGGGGTGGCCGTGCTCGGCCAGGACATGCAGGCGCTGCGCAGCGCCAAGTCGGACGGCTTCGACTCCGTGCTCACGCTCGCCAAGGCGCGCGCGATCAGCAACAGCATGCAGGGCGACCAGAGCCGCTACCTGCTCGACGAGGAGCGGGCCGACACCTACGAGCACACGTACCTGGACAAGTCGATGTCCGTCGTCTACTTCGAGGCGGGCAACCTCGACGCCTACCACCGCAAGGTGACCACCGGCTCGACGGACTTCCTCGGCCTGCTCGGGCCGGAGCTCGGCGGCCGGCAGGGCAAGGCCGCGCTGGCCGCGTACCGGGACTTCCAGGCCACCGACGTGGAGTTCCGCCGGCTCGCGCTCGGCGGCCAGACCAACGAGGCGGTCGCCGAGCGGCTCGGGCCGGTCACCACCGCGTTCACCGCCTACGACGAGGCGCTGCTCAAGCTGGCGGAAACACACCAGGGCGTCTTCAAGCGCGCGATCGACGCAGGCGAGGGCGCGCTGAACACCCTGTGGCTGCTGCTTCCCTTCGCCATCGGCGCGATCGGCCTGCTGGTGATCGCCGGAGTGCGGCCCCGACTCAAGGAGTACCGGTGAAACGGGTGCTGGGAATGCCGCCGGCCGGGCTGTTGGCCGTGCTGCTTGCCGTGGCCGCGGTCCTCGTGACCGGCTGCGGCATTCGCGACCAGGAGTCGATCCTGGACAAGGACGAGATCGTCATAGGGGTACGGCCCGACCTGCCGCTGGTCGGGTTCCGCACACCCGGCGGCGGTTTCGAGGGCTTCGACGTGGACGTGGCCCGCTACGTCGCCGGCAAGCTGGACAAGGAGTTCACCTTCCTGCCCACGCTGGCGGCCGACCGGGACGACGTGCTGGTCGACGGGCGGGCCGACATGGTGGTGGCGACGTATACGATCAGCCAGGACCGCAAGGCGAACGTGTCGTTCGCGGGGCCGTACCACATCTCGTACCAGGACATCCTGGTCCGGGCCGACGAGACGATCAAGAACGTGCGCGACCTGGAGGGGCGCAGGATCTGCGAGGTCACGGGCGCGAACGCGGCCAAGCGCGTCGTCGAGGAGCGGAAGGTGGCGGCGCGGGTCGTGCCGTTCCCCGACTACCGGCGCTGCCTGGCGGCACTGAAGAGCAACCAGGTGGACGCGGTCACCACCAACGACGTCATCCTGGCGGGCCTCGCCGCGCAGGACGGTGCGGGGCTTCGGCTGGCCAACGCGCAGTTCAACGAGCAGCGCTCGGGCATCGGCCTGCCCAAGGGCGACGTACCGGCCTGTGAGGCGATCAACCGGGCGATCACCGACATGTACCAGGACGGCACCGCCGAGAAGCTGCTGAAGAAGTGGTTCGGCAAGTCGGGGCTGGACCTCGACACGATCGCGGTACCGCAGTTCGAGGGCTGCTCCTGACCACGGGACCGGGCCGGCACGCTCGCCCGGCTCCCGGACGTGGGACGGGCCCGGACGTGTTCGCCCGGGCCCGTTCCCCTCGAATCAGTCCAGGTAGTCCCGCAACATCTGGGCGCGCGTCGGGTGGCGGAGCTTGGCCAGGGTCTTCGACTCGATCTGCCGGATGCGCTCCCGCGTGACGCCGAACTCCCTGCCCACCTCCTCCAGCGTGCGCGGATGCCCGTCGGCCAGGCCGAACCGGAGCTGGATGATGCGCTGCTCGCGGTCGGACAGCGTGGCCAGGATGTCGTCGAGCTGGTCCTGCAGCATGATGAAGGCCGCGGCCTCCATCGGCACGACCGCGTCGGCGTCCTCGATGAAGTCGCCGAGGTCGGAGTCCTCCTCGCCGATCGGCGACTGCAGCGACACGGGTTCCTGGGCGATGCGCTGGATCTCCACCACACGATCGACGGGGAGGTCCATCTCCTTGGCGATCTCCTCCGGAATCGGCTCCCGGCCGAGGTCCTGGTGGAGCTGGCGCTGCACTCTGACGAGCTTGTTGATCGTCTCCACCATGTGCACCGGAATGCGGATGGTGCGCGCCTGGTCGGCGATGGCCCGTGTGATCGCCTGACGGATCCACCAGGTCGCGTAGGTGGAGAACTTGTAACCCTTGGTGTAGTCGAACTTCTCGACCGCCCGGATGAGCCCGAGGTTGCCCTCCTGGATCAGGTCCAGGAACAACATGCCGCGGCCCACGTACCGCTTGGCGATCGACACCACCAGCCTGAGGTTGGCTTCGATCAGCCGCTGTTTGGCCCGGGTGCCCTGCCAGACGAGCTCCCTGAGCTCAGGGAAGGCCAGACGCGAGACCCCGTTGGCCAGCCTGTCCTCGGCGAACAGGCCCGCTTCGATCGACTTGGCGAGCTCCACCTCCTCCTCGGCGGTCAGCAACGGCACGCGGCCGATCTCCCGTAGATAGATACGGACGAGATCGCTGGTCGGCGCCCGCTTGCCTACGTCTTCCTCATCGGCGCGGGCAGGCTCCTCGTCGCCCTGGGGCTCGAGGACCTCCACGCCATTCTCGGCGAGCATCCGCACGACGCGTTCCAGCGCGTCGGACGGCAACTCGGATCGGTCAAGCGCGGCTGCGACGTCATCGACGGTTACGCTTCCGCGCTCCCTTCCTTTCGCGACGAGGTCCGCCACCTGATCTACCGATGGCGGTCCGCTTGGCAGCACCGATGCACCCACGGGAGACAGTCTGCAGTATTGGTTCCATCAAATGGCAGACCCATTTTTGTCACCGAAGGTAAGGCGATCGTCCTTACCGAATTGAGATCGACTTAAGGTTTAGGCCGAGTTTGATCAGGAAAGTAAAGTCAATTACGCGGTCTGGATTCACGCGCCCGGCGACGCCGCCTGCCGGACGCACCCTTCCCGCTGCCTCGGCAACGCCTCCCCGGCCCCGTCCGGCCCGGTGGACGGCGCCGCATTCCCCGCTCAACCGCCTGGTATTCCAGGCCGCGATCGCAGCCGAACTGTTACCAACCCGGGACCGCCACCCCGACCCCCACACCGGACGTCCCGGTCAGCTGCCCGCGAGCCGGTCGCGCAGCACCCTGCGTTGTTGCTCCAGCGCCACCAGCTCACCGAACAACTTGTTGTACTCCTGCTGTTCCTCCACCGGGTTGAGCCGCTGGATGCGTGACTTCACCTGTGCGATGGCCCGGTCGACCGGCATGGCCTCGACCGCCGCCATGATGTCGCGGGCATAGCGCTCCTCGGTGTGGGCGTCCGTCTGGATCGCCTCCACCGCGAACCGGGTCACCAGCGCCCTGGCGCCCTCCTCGTGAGCGTGCTCCAGCAGCCGGTCGACCCACTCCCGCCCGCCGTGACCCGCCGCGGCGACGCCCCCGGCGGCGGTGATGACCTTGTGCAGGGCCGCGTGCTCGACGGTGGTGAAGGCCTGCGCGTCGAGCGCGTCGAAGCGCGGGCCCAGCAGGGCCGGCCGCTGCACGGCCAGTTTGAGCAGCTCGCCCTCGACCCGCACGCTGGGATCGACGGGTGCGGCCCTGGCGACCCGACGGCCGCGGCCCTGCTGCGCGCCCGACACCTCGGAGATGCGCTGCATGACGAACCGCTCGTCCATGAAACCGAGCCAGCGGTCGAGGTCGATGGCGTAGCGCTTGCGCAGGCCCACGTCCTTGATGCCGGCCACGATCGGGGCGGCGGCGTCGAGCGCTGCGATCTTGCCTTCGTTGCTGCGCAGGTCGTAGCGGGAGATCGTGCTCCTGATCGCGAACTGGAACAGCGGCTCCCTGCTCGCGATCAGGTCGCGCACGGCCGCGTCGCCCTGCTTGACGCGCAGCTCGCACGGATCGAGCCCGTCGCCCTGCACCGCGACGTAGGTCTGGGTGACGAACTTCTGCTCGTCGGCGAACGCCCGCAGCGCCGCCTTCTGCCCCGCCGCGTCGCCGTCGAAGGTGAAGATCACCTCGCCCCGGAACTCGGCCTGGTCGAGCAGGAACCGCCGCAGGATCTTGATGTGCTCCTCACCGAACGAGGTGCCGCAGGTGGCCACGGCGGTCGGTACGCCCGCCAGGTGGCAGGCCATCACGTCGGTGTAGCCCTCGACGATCACCGCCTGGGAGCGCTTGGAGATCTCCCGTTTCGCCAGATCGATGCCGTAAAGCACCTGGCTCTTCTTGTAAAGCGGCGAGTCAGGCGTATTGAGATATTTCGGGCCGTCGTCGGAATCGAGCAACTTCCGTGCGCCGAATCCGATCACATCGCCCGTGGCGTCCCTGATGGGCCAGATCAGCCGGCCGCGGAACCGGTCGATCGGACCCCGCCGCCCCTCCTTGGCCAGCCCGCCCTTGACCAGCTCGTCGGCAGAGAACCCACGACCCATCAGATGGCGGACCAGCGACTCCCACTCGGCCGGCGCGTATCCCACCCCGAACGTCTCGGCGTCGGCCCGCTCGAACCCCCGCTCCGACAGGAACCGCCGCCCGGCCGCCGCGTCGGGGCCCAGCAGCCTGTCGGCGTAGAACTCGGCCGCCGCCCGGTGCGCCTCGACCAGCCTGGCCCGCTCACCATGGTCCCGCTTCGGGACGTAGCCGCCCTGTTCGTACTGCAACTGGACGCCGGCCCGCTGCGCCAGCCGCTCGACCGCCTCGCTGAAGGACAGATGCTCGATCTTCTCGACGAACGTGATCACGTCGCCGCCTTCGGTGCAACCGAAGCAGTTGCCGGTCAGTATGTTGTCTTCGAGGGCGAAGGCATGCCCATGGTCGACAGTGGCGCAGAAGACTTCCTCGACCCGGTCGCTCTCCTCGACGGACTGCACCACCCAGTCGCGCCGCGCGAACGCCATCGTTGTGGCGGTGAACCCCAGCCGGTGCTCGTCGAGCAGGAAGCGGTCTTCGGGCCAGTCGTGCAACTGGTCGTCCTTCACGTCGAGCGTCGCCGTGCTCCCCCCGCTCCCCGTGGCCGCCCGTGCGCCGCCGCCCAAGGTGATGCCGTGCGCTGCGCCGAAGGGCGACGGGCGCGTACCCTCCACCCGGGTGCCGGGGAACACCGAGACCAGCCGGTGACCGCGCTTCAGGTCCCGGGTGACGACTTCGGCGCGCTGCTCCTGCTCGGGGCCGGAGCGTACGAACCAACGGTGCTCCGGCGTGGCGAAGATCTCCTTTCGCTGCCCGTCGCGGCGCAGGACGACCCTCATCAGCGGCTGGACGCCGAAGGACTCGAAGGGCGCGTCCACCCATGTGCCGTCGGAGGCGAGCACCCGGTGCGTCCCGCCCGCGAGTTCGGCGATCGGGCGCACACCCTCCCAGGTCATGACCCTGGTCTCCGCCGCCAGGCAGTAGAACATCCCACGCTCGGGAGTGACGTTGAAGGAGGGGCTCTTCTCGTCGTGGAACGGGCACAGCCCCTTGAGGTTGCCGCCTCCGGCGTTGCGCAACTGGATGTGCTCGCCGATCACGTCGGCGATGGGTGAGCGCTCGCGAACGAGCGCGATGTCGACATCACGGATCCGGCCAGCCACGCCGTGAGTCTATTCCGCCCCACCGACGGTTCCCGCCCCGCGGGCCGCCCCCGGGCGCGTGCAGCAGGGGGAAGAGGGGCATTACCTGTGGGTTGCTAAAGAGGGAAAGCCGCCGTACGCGGCCCCCTGGTCGGCTACAAAGGTAAAGGTTGTCGGGAAACGGTGACACGGGTGGAGACCATGCATTCGGGGCAAATCGCGCGGTGGGCGTCCGTCGTGGGCGCCGTACTGCTGACCGGCGCCTGCGGCCAGGCGACCGGACCGGCCGGCGTCGGCGTCACCCTCCGCTCGAACGCGGACAACACCGCGCCTGCCCATGGGCCCTCCACCGCGTACGCGGCAGCGGCGGCCTCGCCGGCGACCCCGACGCCCACCCCGTCGGGCGGGCGGCAGGCGGACGTGCAACGGCCCCAGGGCGACGACCCGGTCAAGGTGCCGCCGCCGAAGTTGTCGAAGTACACCTACACGTTCCCGGTCAAGGGCTGCGAGGTCACCTACTCCCGCAAGCTGCTCGTGCTGCCCAAGACGACGATCTGGGCGCCGCAGGGATGCGCGTTCGTGGCGCCCGTGGCCGGCGTCGTGGACGAGGTGAACGCCAAGAACCGGTGGCGCCCGTCCACGGACGCGGGCGCCCACCGCGAGGGCAGGTTCGTCACGATCATCGGGGACGACGGCGTGCGCTATCTCGGCGGCCACCTCGACACGGTGGCCGACGGCATCAAGCCCGGCGTCCGCGTCAAGGCGGGCCGGCTGCTCGGCCGGGTGGGCAGGTCGGGCAACGCCCGCGACACCGCCACCAACCTGTACTTCGCCATCTCGTGGAAGACCGGGCCGAAGTTCTGGTGGGTACGCAGGGGCATGGTCGAACCGTGGGACTACCTCGACGCCTGGCGGACGGGCAACCGTACGCTCTCCCCCAGGGACGAGACGCTGGAGCTGCGCGAGAAGTCCGGCGAGACGCCGCGCTGCACCGTCCTGTGCGCGTCGAAGAAGCCGAAGAAGACGCCGCAGGCGGCGAGGAGCGAGCCGTCGTCCCGTGGCGACACCGGTGAGGACGACGGCGACGGCGTGGTCAGCGTCACCCCGTAGGCAGCTCCTTCTGGTCGACGACGGCGCCCGACCTGATGAGGGCCTGGATCTCGTCCACGACGTCCCAGGTGTTGACGTTCATCCCGGCGACCACGCGCCCGCCGCGCAGCCAGTAGGCGATGAACTCCAGCTTGTCGGGATCGCCGCGGTAGACGACCTCGTCGTAGCCCTCGACGTCGCCGGAGAACTCCATGCCCAGCTCGTACTGGTCGGTGTAGAAGTACGGGATCGGGTCGTGGGTGACGTCCTGGCCGAGCATCGACCGCGCGGCGGCGGGACCGCCGTGCAGGGCGTTGGCCCAGTGCTCGACGCGCACACGGCGGCCGTACACGGGGTGGAAGTGTTCGGCCACGTCGCCGGCGGCGAACACGTCGGGATGCGAGGTGCGCAGCGCCGCGTCGGTGAGGATGCCGTGGCCGACGTCGAGCCCGGCGTCGCGGGCCAGCCAGATCTCCGGGGCGGCGCCGATGCCGACGACCACGAGGTCGGCGGTGAGGCGTTCGCCCGAGCTGAGCCGCACGCCGGTCTGGGTGATCTCCGCGGCGGCGGTGCCGAAGCGCAGGTGCACACCCTTGCGGGCGTGCAGGCGGGCGAACAGGTCGCCCAGCTCGGGGCCGAGCACCCGGTTGAGCGCGGTGGGCTCGGGCTCGACGACGGTGACCTCGCAGCCGGCGGTACGGGCCGCGGCCGCGGTCTCGAGCCCGATCCAGGACGCGCCCACGATCAGGACCTTGGCGCCGGTGGCGAAGCGTTCCTTGAGCGCGTCGCTGTCCTCGACGGTGCGCAGGTAGTAGCCGGGTCCCGGCAGCCGCCTCGGCACGGCCCCGGTCGCGAGGAGCAGCTTGTCGTACGGCTGCCGCGACCCGTCGCTGAGCCTGACCAGGTGGTGGCCGAGCTCGATGCGGGTGACCCGCCGGCCGAGCCGCAGGTCGACGTCGTTGTCGGCGTACCACTGCGGCGGGTGGACGTAGATCTTCTCTCGTTCGCTCCTGCCCTGCAGGTAGTCCTTGGACAAGGGCGGTCTCTCGTAGGGCCGCTCGGCCTCCGCGCCGATCAGCACGATCTCGCCGTCGAAGCCCTCCTCGCGCAGGGCCTGCGCGGCCTTGGCTCCTGCCAGCCCGGCGCCGGCGATCACAAATGTGGCCATGGGCGCAGTATCCGCCCGCCGGGGGCGCCGGGGGAAGCCGGTCGGGTCAGACGGCCCGGATCACCGGGTGAGCCGCCTGTGCCAGGCCACCGCGGAGGTGTCGGTGAGCGAGGCTATCTGGTCGATCACCACCCTGACGCGGGCCGCGTCGTCCGGGGCCTCCAGGTACGCGGGCCGGAAGGCGGGCTCCAGCGCGCCGGGCGCGCCCTGGGTGATCAGCTCGGCCAGTTCGGTGATGAGGTCGCGCTGCCTGGCCTGGTTGGCGTGGTGGTCCTTCGTGGTCATGACGTAGTGGGCGACGACGCCCTTGAGCAGCGCGCACTCCAACCGTGTGGCGCGCGGCACGACGAGGTCGGCGCGGTGGCGGGAGCCGTACACCTCCTTGGTGGCGGCCTGCGCGGAGCGGCAGAAACGGCCGATGAGGCCGCTGGTGAGGGCTTTGAGCCCGGCGAGGTCGGCGAGCGTGCCGGCGAAACTGCGCGGCCAGAGCGGGTCGGTGATCAGCTTGTCGAAGACCGCTTCGAGCTCGTCGAGGTCGGCGCCGGGTGCGTACCAGGTGCGGGTGATCTCGCACACCTGCCTGCGTTCCTCGCCCGACAGGAGCGCCTCGGGGGTGACGTGGCCGAGGTGCAGGGCGTCCTCAAGGTCGTGTACGGAATAGGCGACGTCGTCGGCCCAGTCCATGATCTGCGCCTCGAAGCTCACCCGCCCTTCAGGAGCGCCCTCCCTGATCCACTCGAACACGGGAAGATCGTCGTCGTACACACCGAATTTGTAAGACTTGTCACATGTCCATGGATATTTGATCGAGGCGTCCAGGGCCGCCCTGGTCAGGTTCAGCCCGGCGCTCGTGCCGTCCTCGGTGAGCACCTTGGCCTCGAGCCTGGTGAGCAGGCGCAGGCTCTGCGCGTTGCCCTCGAAGCCACCGCACGTCTCGGCCAGCGCGTTGAGCGCCACTTCCCCGTTGTGCCCGAACGGCGGGTGGCCCAGGTCGTGCGCCAGGCAGGCGGTCTCCACGAGGTCGGGGTCGACGCCGAGGGTGGCGCCCATCTCCCTGCCCACCTGGGCGCATTCGAGGGAGTGGGTCAGCCGGGTGCGGGGGATGTGCTGGCCGCCGTCGAACGTCTCGCCGGGGCCGACGACCTGCGTCTTCGCGGCCAGCCTGCGCAGCGCGGCACTGTGCAGCACCCGGGCCCGGTCACGCTCGAACGCGGAGCGTTCCGGATTGCCGGGAGGTTCCGGAACCCAACGGTCTTGGTCGTGTTCGTCGTAGTACGACATTGGTGCAGCGATTTTATCCAGTTTCCCGTCTCCGCTAGTGTCGAGCCTCGCGAGTACCCCTTCCCTGGGAGCCCTCCCCCATGACGACAGCGTTCCGAGCGGTGCTGGCTTTCACCTTGCTGGCCGGCTTCTACGTTCTGGTCGGTCTGATCCTCGCCGCGGCGGTCTTCTTCGACGTTCTCTTACTGGTCGACTTCCACGTCAACCTGATCAAGTTCGCGGTCGTGCTGACCCTGGCCGCGGGCGCGCTGCTGCGAGCACTGATCATGGTGAGCCGCCGCCGGGGCGGCGAGCAGCCGGGCGTCCCCGTCACGCGCGAGGACGAGCCGGTGCTGTGGCAGACGGTCGAGGAGCTCGCCCAGCGCGTACGCACCGCGCCGCCGGACGAGATCCGGCTGGTGGCGGAGGTCAACGCGGCCGTGTCCGAGGACACCCGGTTCCTCGGCATGAAGGCGACGCGGCGGCGCATGTTCGTCGGGCTGCCGCTGCTGCAGACGCTCACGGTGGACGAGATGCGGGCGGTGCTGGGGCACGAGCTCGGCCACTACAGCGGCGCCCACACGCGGCTCGGCGCGCCGGTCTACCGGGGGCGCGTCTCGCTGATCGCCACCGTTCAGGGCCTGCGCAACCACCCGTTCGTGCAACGCCTGTTCACCTGGTACGCCAAGCTCTACCTGCGGGTGTCGCAGGCCGTCTCGCGCAAGCAGGAGTTGGAGGCCGACCAGTTCGCCGTCGCGATCGGCGGCCGGCAGGCCATGGCGGGCGCCCTGCACAAGATCCATACGACCGCGATCGGCTGGGACCAGTACGTCAACACCTACCTGTCGATGACCGGCGCCGGCGGCACCAGGCCCGCATCGGTGTTCGGCGGCTTCCACGCCTTCATGAGCGACGCCGAACGGCAGGCCGAGCTGGCCAGGCTGAGCGAGCAGCCCGAGGAGGTCTCCCCGTACGACTCCCACCCGAGCCTGACCGACCGCCTGGCCGCCATCGAGCGCCTGCCGGAGCCGCAGCAGGTGCCCGACCCCCGCTCTGCCCTGACCCTGCTGCGCGACCCGAACGTGGCCGTGCAGGCGGTCGAGCAGTCCATGTGGTCGTCCGAGGCGCTGCTGACGCTGCGGGCGGTCTCGTGGGAGGAGCTCGTCGCGCACGGCATGTACGCCACCCGCAACGCCGACGCCCTGCGCGACCTGGCCCTGGCCGGGCAGCAGGTGATGGGGGCGTCACGGCCGTACCTGGACGCCGCCTTCGAGGCGATCGCGCGGGGGCGGCAGGCGGAGCTCGAGTACAAGCTGCGCGAACTGGGCTGGAAAGCCTCGGACACCCTGCTGGCGGGGGTGCTCGGGCAGGCGCTGGAGGCCGTCATGATCCAGCTCGGCGAGGCCAGATGGACGCTGTCCTGGTCCGGGCCCGCGCGGCTGCTGTTCGACGACGGGGAGGAGGTGGCGTTGTCGGAGTACGCGGCCCGGGTCGCGGCCGATCCGTCGGCGGTGGGCGGGCTGCGGCAGTGGCTGGGCGACCACGGCATGCGCCACGACTACGTCCCCGT
>NZ_SMJZ01000137.1 GCF_004348345.1 Nonomuraea longispora | reverse complement strand
ATCGGGGTGAGGGGACGGAAGCGGGGTGTAGCTGACCCGCGCCGCCGCCGGGATGCCGAGGCCGCCGGAGACCCCGGCGATGAAGGTGTAGGCCACGTGGGAGGGGTCGAGCTGCCCGCTGAGCGCCAGGCCGGGGACCGCGCCTCCCGTGCCTGCCAGCCCGCCCAGCAGCGCCTGGCCGTAGATGCTCTGCCCGTACGCCACGAGCCGGTCGCGTACGGCGAGCTGGGCCTCCGAGGCGAGGTACACCATGTCCCGGCTCAGCATGCGCGAGAGGCCCACGTTGGCGCCCGCGAACAGGGCTCCGGTCAGGGCGCCGCCGCCGGTGGACAGCGCGAGTGACGCGACGTCGAAGTCACCGGCCTCGCGGACCCCCCAGAGCTGCTGCGCCACCTGTACGCCGAGGTCGAGGCCGCCGCTGATCCCGGCGAACATCAGCATGTTGCTCAGCACGAGCCGCTTGATCGTCTGGATGCGGATGCGGGTCAGCAGCGTGTTGTGCTGGATGAGCTTGAGCACGGCCGGCCCGTTGATCCAGATCCACACCAGCAGCTTGACGATCATCGCGCCGAGCAGCGCCAGGGAGGCGTAGATCATCCACTCGGTGTGCTGCATCCGCACGCCGTGTTCGCGCAGGGCGGCCGCCTCGTCCCGCAGCGCCTGTTCCAGCAGGTCGAGGAGCGCCTCTCCGGACTGCCCGCCGGTGGTGTCCGGCTGCCCGCCGAGCGCGGCGAACACCTGCTCGAACGCCTCCTTGGCCGGGCCCTGCCATTCCCAGCCGCGCAACATCCGTACGACCGCGCCGGCGTCGTCCGCTCTGAGCCTGGCGAGGAGGTCCGCCAGGTTCTCCAGTGTCGAAGCCTGGGCGATGATGTCGTCGGCGGCGGCCTCCGGAAGCGCCCCGCCCGTCAGCGGCTGCGCCATCGGCTTCACGATGTCGGGTACGAGGCTGAGATCGAGCGCCATCGGACGGTGTCATCGCTTTCGGTCGGGGGGTGCTGGCCTGCTGGTCACATTGGCGGCCGTGGCCCCGGCGGCTTGCAGGGCCGCCGCAGGAACGCCTCGAAGCTCATGTCCTCGCCGAACAGATCATCGGTGGGTAGATCGGGTACGAAGGGCTCCATCACCTCCTTCATGTCGCCGCGCACCTGCCGGGCGGCCTTGCCGATCTGCTCGACGATCGAGGCGGACAGCTCCGACGGCGACAACTTGCGGTAGACCCGCGGGTCGAGGTCGATCGTCCGCACATCGCCGCGCGGGCCGACGGTCACGCTGACCATGCCGTCCTTCGACCTGGAGGTCGCCGACAGGTCCCGCACCTTCTCCTGCATCTGCTTGAGCTGCTCGGTCTGCTGGTTCACCTCCTGGACGAGCTGCTCAAGCAGTTTCCACTGCTCGTCACCTACCATCGGTTGCCCCTCACGTCGACACACAAGCACCGTACGTCCCGTGTACACCACGGACTATCGCAACGTACTCAATATCGACGGGGAACGGGAATACCGCTCCAACCAGGGCAAGCAGCCGGAATGCGTCTCGCAGCCCTCGTCGGAGTCGGCGCGCGCACGGCGTCCGTCGCCGAGCCGGTGGTTCAGGGGTCAGTGGCGGCGCGTCCTGAAGCGGTTCAGGAATCGCCGTACCTTCTGCTGCGTGTGCGGGTCACGGGCCATCCGCTTGGCCTTCTCGACGTTCTGTCTGCCCTTGGGGCTGCGCATGTACGCGCGTACCCGGTCCATGAGTGCCATGTGCCTGCCCCTACCCCCGCCTTGCCGGGTCACGCGCCCCGGCGGAGGGTCAGCCGAACTCCTCGACGTACTCCTCCACCGGTCCCAGCTCGGCACGGTCGCGCAGTTCCAGGACCGTGCCGAGCCGCTCCAGCTCCAGCACCGTCACGGTGTTCTCGCCGGCGCGCAGCAGCGGCGCCGGGCAGTACAGCGTGACCTGCGGCCCCACCTCCCAGTAGCGGCCGAGCAGGAACCCGTTGACCCAGACGAGACCGCGCCCCGACCCCGGCAGCGCCAGGAAGGTGTCGGCGGGCGTGTCGGCCCGCACGGTGGCGACGGCGAACCCGCTGCGCGTGGCCGGGGGGCCGGCGTCGAGCGCGCGGGCCGTCTCGGCCTCGGTCCACTCCTGCAGGGCGATCGGCGTGCTGTCCCAGCCCTGGACCATCCGCCGGTCGACGAGCACCGGGCCGATCAGGCCCTTGTGCCGGCCGAGGCCAGGCCCGTAGTTCACCCGGCCGAGGCTCTCGACCAGGACCTCCAGGCGCACGACGGCGCCTGCCCCGCGTACCGGGAATTCGCGGCGGTCGGGGCCGGCCTCGCCGAGGAACGTGCCGTCGCAGAAGACCAGGGCGCGGTCGCGTACGTCGGTGAGGACCAGCCGGTGCTCGCCCTCCGGGATGCGCGGGTGCGCGGTGTGCAGGACCATCCCCGCGTCGAGCCCGAGCCGCTCGAACGAGGCCGGCCGCGGCCCGGTCGAGGTGGGCGCGGGTACGGCGCCGAGCCCGGCGAGCAGGTCGGCCCGGTGCGCGAGGGGGACGCGCGCCGGCGGCAGCGTCGGCATGCGCTCCGGCACCCGTACGGGGCCGCGGGCGCCGAGCGCCTCCCGCAGGGCGAAGAACTTGGGCGTGAGCGTGCCGTCCTCGGCGACGGGCGCGTCGGAGTCGTAGCTGGTCACGGTGGGCTGCAACCGGCCGTCCTCCTCGTTGGCGCCGGCCCAGAGCCCGAAGTTGGTGCCTCCGTGCGCCATGTAGACGCTGACGCTGCCGCCGTCGGCGATGATGCCCTCGATGACGCGTACGGCGCTGTCCGCGCCGCGGACGTGGTGACGTTCCCCCCAGTGGTCGAACCAGCCGTTCCAGAACTCGGCGACGACGAACGGCTCGTCCGGCCGCCGCGCCGCGAGGAGGCGACGGGCAGCGTCGGGCTTGGAGCCCAGGGTGACGGCGGCCAGGGTGCCGGGCAGGGTGCCGCCGTCCTGCATCAGGTCGGTGGGGCCGTCGGCGGTGAACAGCAGCTCCGTGATGCCGCGGCTGGTCAGCGCCCCACGGTTCCAGCGCAGGTAGGCCTGGTCGTCGCCGTAGCTGCCGAACTCGTTCTCCACCTGCACCGCCACGACGGGCCCGCCCTCGGCGGCCTGCAGCGCGGCGATGCGCGGGATCAGCTCGTCGAACCAGCGGCCGACCGCGGCGGTGAACGCGGGGTCGGAGCTGCGCAGCGCGACGTCGCGGGCGGTGAGCCAGCTCGGCAGGCCGCCGTTCGACCACTCCGCGCAGATGTACGGCCCCGGCCGGACGACGACGTCGAGCCCCTCCTCCCCCACCATGCGGATGAACCGTTCGACGTCCCGCCAGCCGTCGAAGCACGGCGGGGCGTCCTCGCGGGGCTGGTGGAAGTTCCACGCCACGTAGGTGTCGACCGTGTTGAGCCCGAGGTCGGCGAGGCGGCGGATCCGGTCACGCCAGAGGCCGGGGTGGACGCGGAAGTAGTGCGCCCCTCCCGCCAGCATGCGGTGGGGCACGCCGTGCCGGTGCAGGCGGCGCCCGCGCCAGGTGAGCGCGCTCGCGGGCGCGCCGGCCGGCGCGTGAACCGGCGCATCAGCCCGCGCGTGGGCCGGCGCGTCGGCCGTGCTCGTCGTCCGGTCCGGGGAGGCATCAGGCGCGGGGAGCTCGATCACGGTGCGAGAGCCTATGTTATCGATGCCATCTGTAACAAACGCGATAGGATCCACCTGACGAGCCCGCGGGCAGGCCGCGAGAGAGGAGCGCCATGACCGGAGCCACCGAGCGGCCCGCGAGGCAGCCGAGCATGACCGACGTGGCGAGGACGGCGGGGGTGTCTGCGCAGACCGTCTCGCGCACCCTGCGCGACTCGCCCAACGTCAACCCGGAGACCAGGAAACGGGTGCTCGCCGCCGTCGAGCAGCTGGGCTACCGCTTCAACAACGCGGCCAGGGTGCTCTCCTCCGGGCGCAGCCACACCATCGGGCTCGTGCTGCTGCAGTCGGGCGGCTACTACTCGCGCTCGGCGGTGACCGCGGGGGTGGAGGCGGCGGCGGGCGAGGAGGGCTACGCGGTGAGCATCGCGACCATCGCCAGGCTCGACACCGGCCTGATGGAGCGCTCCCTGTCCAAGCTCGCCGACCAGGGCGTGGACGGCATCGTCATCGCCGTGCCACTGATCTCCGTGACGCAGAAGATGGAGGACATCACCCGCGACATCCCGACCGTCACCCTCGATGGCTCGCGAACCGCGAGCGCCCGGGTGCTCGGGATCGATCAGAAAGAGGCGGGCCGCATCGCCACGCGGCACCTGCTCGACCTCGGGCACCGCCAGGTGTGGCACGTCTCGGGGCCCGACGAGTGGATCGAGGCCCGGCAGCGGCGGCAGGGCTGGCAGGAGTGCCTGGCCGCGGCCGGCGTCGAGGCGCCGCCCCCGCTGGAGGGCGACTGGTCGCCCGACTCGGGCTATCGGCAGGGGCAGGTCCTCGCGATGATCCCCGACGTGACCGCCGTGTTCGCCGCCAGCGACGAGATGGCCTTCGGGGTGATCCGCGCCCTGCGCGAGGGCGGCAGGTCGGTGCCCGCGGACGTGTCCATCGTCAGCGTCGACGACATCGAGCTGGCGGCCTACTGCGCCCCGCCGCTGACCACCGTCAGGCAGGACTTCTACCGCTCGGGCGCGGCGGCCGTCGCGCTGCTGCTGCGGCAGGCCGACGCCGGCGAGACGCTCGTCACCGCGTCGCTCTCGGTGCGGGCGTCCACGGCGCCGCCGCGCTCCCGCTGAGCCCTCATGGGGTCGTTCCAGGAAGTACCCTCTTGCGTCGGCCATGTTATCGATGCCACTGTAACAACGTCCGGACCCCGGACCCGTTCCTCCGCCCCGTCAGGTGGGCAGCCGAAAACGGAAGGATCCCACAACCATGAGGAGATCACTCGTCCTCGCGAGCGCCGCGATCACGGCGCTCGGACTGCTCACCGGCTGCGCGGCCGAAGGGGACGGCCAGGACTCCGGCACGACGACCCTCAGCGTCGCCGCCCTCGAAGGCGGATACGGGCGCGACATGTACACCAAGGTCATCCAGGCGTACGAGCGCGCGCATCCCGGCGTCGACGTGCAGCTCCAGATCTCGAAGAGCATCGAGGACGAGATCACCCCCAACATGAAGGCGGGGCGCTTCCCCGACGTCGTGGTGCTGGGGCAGGGCCGCAAGGCCGCACTCACCGAGACCCTCATCAAGGACAAGGCCCTAGAGGACCTCACGCCCGTGCTGCAGGCGAAGGTCCCCGGCGAGGACAAGACCGTCGGCGACAAGCTCATCGAGGGCATCGTCGGCAACCTCAACACCAATCCCTACGGCGACGGCAAGACGTACACGATGCCGATGTACTACGCGCCGACGGGCCTGTTCTACAACAAGGGCCTCTTCGACAAGAAGGGCTGGAAGGTCCCCGCGACCTGGGACGAGATGTTCGAGCTCGGCGAGAAGGCCAAGAAGGACGACGTCGCGCTGTTCACCTACCCGACCGCCGGCTACCTCGACTCCTACTTCTTCTCGCTGCTGGCCGACATCGGCGGGGAGCAGTTCTACACCGACGTCATGACGTACAAGCAGGGTGTGTGGCGGACGCCGCAGGCCCGGCAGGCGCTCGACCTCACGGCCCGGCTGCTGAAGTACGCCGCGCCGACCACGGTCGGCTACGCCAACGAGCAGGACTTCACCAAGAACCAGCAGTCCGTGCTGGACAACAAGGCGCTGTTCATGCCGAACGGGACGTGGATCGTCGGCGAGATGGCCGACGCCCCGCGCGCCGACGGCTTCGCGTGGGGTCTGACGCCGCTGCCCGCGGTCACCGAGGGCGGCAAGCGCTACATCACGACGTCGGTCGAGTCGGTCTGGGTCCCCGCCGCCGCCAAGAACAAGGACGCGGCCAGGGACTTCGTCGCCTACCTCTACTCCGACGAGGCGGCCAAGATCTTCGCCGCGTCGGACGCGATCCAGCCGATCGAGGGCGTCGCCGGCAGCCTGACCGAGGAGAACGCCGAGTTCTACAAGGTCTACGAGGACCCGTCGGTCGCCGCCCTCGTCGGCGGGTTCGCCAGCACCGCGCCGGTCAAGGGCGTCGACATCAAGGCCACGCTCTTCGACACCGCCAACAGCGTCATCAGCGGCGACAAGACCCTGGACCAGTGGCAGACCGCGCTCCACGAGGCCAGCGAGAAGCTGCGCCAGGCGGGTGGGTGACGTGCCCGGCAACCCATCGGGCACCCTGCCGCCGCGCACCGCGACGCGGCGCGCGGCAGGGCCCGCACCCGGCCGGCGCGGCGCGTCCGGTTCCGCACCGCGCCGTCGCGGCAACGGTCTCTTCGTGCTCGCCAGCCTGCTGCCCGCGCTCGTGCTCTTCGCGGTGTTCATGGTCGTCCCGACCCTGAACGTGTTCCGGATGTCGTTCTACACCTGGAGCGGCTTCTCCCCCGACATGCGTTTCGTCGGGCTGGACAACTTCACCGCGCTCCTCGACGACGCGCAGTTCGTCCGCGCGTTCCAGAACACCGTCGCGCTGCTGGTCGTCGTGACCGTGGTGACGATGGGCACGGGCCTGTTCCTGGCGGCGGTCATGACGCGGCAGCGGCTGCGGGGCCGGAGCCTCTACCGGTTCGTCCTCTACGTCCCGAGCGTGCTGTCGGTGGTGGTCATCGCGGCGATCTTCTCCGCCGTCTTCGACCAGGAGAACGGCCTGATCAACGGCACGTTGCAGGCGCTGTCGCTCGACGGGCTGCGCCAGGTCTGGCTCGGTGACCAGGACCTTGTGCTCTGGTCGGTGGCGATCGCGATGGTCTGGCAGTCGCTCGGCTACTACATGGTCCTCTACATGGCCGGCATGGCGAGCATCCCCGAGGACGTGTACGAGGCGTCCGCGCTCGACGGCGCGTCCCCGGTGCGGCAGTTCTTCGCCATCACCCTGCCGCTCATCTGGCAGAACCTCCGCACGACGCTGACCTTCTTCGTCATGAGCGCGGTCAACCTCAGCTTCGTGCTCGTCCGCGCCATGACCGGCGGCGGGCCCGACGGCTCGTCGGAGGTGCTGCTGAGCTACATGTACAAGCAGGCCTACACGAACTCGTCGTACGGCTACGGCATGGCCATCGGCGTCGTCATCTTCGCCTTCTCCTTCCTCGTGTCGCTGCTGGTGAGCCGGGCGACACGACGTGAGCCCCTCCAGTTCTGAGGACCACCACCCATGACCACGATCACAAGCGCCGCACGGCCGAGACCCGGCAGGGCGCTGACCTACGTCCTCGTCATCGCGATCGCCCTGGCCATCGCGGTGCCGGTCGCGTGGGTGCTGCTCGCCTCGCTCAAGGGGAAGAGCGAGTTCTACGGCAGCCCCTGGACGCTGCCGGAGGGCCTGCACCTGCAGAACTACGTCGACGCGTTCGTCACCGCGCGCATGGGCCACTATTTCCTCACCTCGGTGCTCGTCACGGTGCTCGGGCTCGTGTTCGTCGTGGCGGTGTCGGTGCCGGCGGCCTACGTCGTGGCGCGGTACGAGTTCCGCGGCCGCGGCCTCGTGGAAGTCGCGCTGCTGGCCGGATTGTTCGTCAATGTCAACTACATCGTCGTGCCGATCTTCCTCATGCTCGTCGGCTGGGACCGCGCGCTCGTCGACGTGTTCCCCGGCGGCTTCTTCATCGACAACCCCGCCGTCCTCTCGCTCGTCTACGCGGCCACCTCGATCCCGTTCACCGTCTACCTGCTCGCCGCGTACTTCCGGTCGATCCCCGTCGACTTCGAGGAGGCGGCGGCCCTCGACGGGGCCTCCCGCTTCCAGATCATGACCCGGGTCATGCTGCCGATGGCGCGGCCCGCGCTCACCACCGTGCTGCTGTTCAACTTCCTGGCCTACTGGAACGACTACATCATCGCGCTCACCCTGCTCCCGGGTGAGGGCAAGACGCTGCAGGTCGGCCTGCTCAACCTGATGACCGCGCAGAAGGCCGCGGCCGACTACGGCCGCCTGTACGCCGGCATGGTCATCGTCATCGTCCCCGTCCTCATCTTCTACGCGCTCATCCAGCGCCGGCTCATCGAAGGCATGGCGTCCGGCGGCGTGAAGGGCTGACCGGCGCTCCCCGGCGAGAGGAATCGTCATGAAGCAATCGACGCGCAGCGCGCTGCTCGTCACCGCAAGGACACTCGTCGCGGCGGGCTGCGTCGCCGTGGTCGTCGCCGCCCGATCGACGGTCGGGTGGAGCAACCTGGCGATCATGCTTGTCGCGCTGGCCGGGCTGCTGGCCGTGCTGGCCTCGTACAACCGGAGGTTCCGGTGAGCGCGCGGCGGACCGGCGCCGTCCCGGACGGGCGGGCGCTCGTGCGAGTACGTCCGAGCAGCCGCCAGCTCGCCTGGCAGGAGATGGAGTTCTACGGCTTCGTCCACTTCGGCATGAACACGATGACCGGCCGTGAGTGGGGCGAGGGACACGACGACCCGGCCGCCTTCGACCCGGCCGATCTCGACGCCGACCAGTGGGTCACGGCGTTGCAGGCCGCCGGAATGACCGGCGTGATCCTCACCTGCAAGCACCACGACGGCTTCTGCCTGTGGCCGAGCGACGTCACGACGTACTCGGTGGCGTCGTCGCCGTGGCGCGGCGGCCGGGGCGACGTGGTCGCGGAGGTGGCGGACGCGGCGCGGCGGCACGGGCTGCGGTTCGGGATCTACCTGTCGCCCTGGGACCGCCACGAGGCCTCGTACGGCTCCGGCGCCGCGTACGACGACTTCTACGTGGCCCAGCTGACCGAGCTGCTCACCCGGTACGGACCGGTGTTCACGGTCTGGCTGGACGGCGCGAACGGCGAGGGCCCGAACGGCAGGCGGCAGGTGTACGACTGGGAGCGGTACTACGCGGTGGTCCGCGAGCTGCAGCCCGACGCGGTCATCAACGTGTGCGGGCCCGATGTGCGCTGGTGCGGCAACGAGGCCGGGGCGACCCGCCCCGACGAGTGGAGCGTGGTCCCGCGAGCCCTTCAGGACGCCGAGCGGATCGCGGACCGCTCGCAGCAGGCCGACGACGGCGCGTTCGCCCGTCTGGTCCGCAGCGACGACCGCGACCTCGGCAGCCGCGCCGCGCTGGCGGGGCACGAGGACGACCTGGTGTGGTATCCGGCGGAGGTCAACACCTCGATCCGCCCCGGCTGGTTCCACCATCCCGCCGAGGACGACCAAGTCCGCTCCGCGGACACGTTGTTCGACATCTACCTGCGTTCCGTCGGCGGCAACTCCTGCTTCCTGCTCAACGTCCCTCCGGCGCGTGACGGGCGGATGCGGGACGCCGACGTGGCGGTGCTGGAGCGGCTCGGGCGGCGCATCGACGACTTCAGGAGGCGGCGGGCCAAGGCGGTCGCGACGGTGTCGTCCGGCTCCCCCGGCGACGTCGCGACCGCCTGGCCCGCCGGGTCGCCCGCCGGGTCGCCTGGTGGGTCGCCTGGTGGGTCGCCTGGTGGGGGCCGTACGCCGTGGCGGCCGGACGGCGACGACCCGCTGCCCGGTCTGACGCTCACGTTCGCCGGGCCCCGTCCGATCGAGGCGGTCGTCGTGGGCGAGGACGTCGCGCAGGGGCAGCGCATCGAGCACGTCGTCGTCCGGGGGCACGGGGACGGCGGGTGGGAGCGGCTCGCCGAGGCGAACGCCGTGGGTTATCAGCGCGTTCTGACGTTCCCGGCGGCCGAGGTGGACGCGGTGCGGATCGAGATCCCGCAGTTCCGGGACACCCCGGTGGTCGCCCGGGCGGCCGCGATCGAGGCGACGCCATGAAGCCCTCCGCGAAGAAGCCTCCCGCGAGGAAGGGCACCGTGAAAGGCCGCGGGAAGGGCCCGGTCACTAAGGGCCCAGTCACTAAGGGCCCAGTCACGAAGGGCGCGGGGCGCAGGCCGTCGCGGCGGGCAGCCGTCCTGATCGCCGGCGTGTGCGCCGTGCTCGCCGCGCTCCTGCTGACCGGCGCGGTCATCAGCCAGCGCGGCGGCGAGGTCGCCTCCGTCGCAGGGCACGCCGTGACCAGGGTCGAGCTGCTCTTCCACATGCGGCGGCTGGCCCCGGCCGTGCAGAACGAGCTGCGCAACCGCTACCACCTCACGGGCGCCGTCGACTGGGAGGCGCGGGCCGGCGACCGCAGCGCGCTCCAGCGGCTGGCCGAGCGCGCGCTCGATGAGGTCAAGCGGGACAAGACGACGCTCATCCTGGCGAAGGAGCAGGGGCTGGTCGATGCGGTCGACCACGCCGCGTTCCTCGATGAGCTGGCCGAGGAGAACGAACGGCGCGCGCGGGCCCTCACCAGGGGCGAGGTCGTGTACGGCCTGACGGAGTTCTCGCCCGACGAGTACTACTCGCACCGGCTCACCGAGCTCACCACCCGGCTGAAGCAGCGGCTCAGCGCGGACGCGGACGGCCCGCTGCACGTGGGCGACGCCGACGTCCGGCGGGAGTTCGACGCCCACCCGGACGCCTGGAGCGCCAACGCGACGACGTACACGTACGCCAAGCTCGTGGTGCCGGTCACGGACGGCGCGTCCGCCGGGCGCCTGGCGGGCCTGCAGAGGCGGGTGGACGACGCCGGCCGGCTCGCGGACCTCGCCGGCGAGCCGGGCGCCCGGCTCACGAAGGCCACGCACATGGGCGGCGGCATGGCCGCCCACCAGCAGGACCTCATGGCGGTGCTCGGCGGGCTCGCGCCGGGCGAGATCTCCGCCCCGGTCCGGGGCGACGGCCAGGTCACCTACTACGAACTCACCGGCAAGTCCGTCGATGAGGACGCGGCGTTCGCCGAGTACGCGCGGCGGATCCGGCAGTCGCT
Source organism: Nonomuraea longispora (assembly GCF_004348345.1). Taxonomy (GTDB): domain Bacteria; phylum Actinomycetota; class Actinomycetes; order Streptosporangiales; family Streptosporangiaceae; genus Nonomuraea; species Nonomuraea longispora. The sequence goes on along the minus strand of NZ_SMJZ01000137.1, from coordinate 14,291 downwards.
CATCGACAAGAAGTTCGGCGCCTACCTCCAGCGCCGCGTGGACGACGGTCACGTCACGGTCGACACGGCGGCAGTGGAGGCCATCACCACAGAGGAAGTTCACAGTGAAACCTGACGGCACCACACCCCCCGGCGCTCCGGCCCGGCGGCGGCCCGTGACACGGGCGCTCCGCACGGGCCTGGCCGCCCTGCTCGCCGCGCTCGTCACGGCCTCGCTCGCCCCCGCCGCGCCCGCTGCAGCGACGGCCCCCGGCAGCGTCTCCGACCGTGCCTCCGACCGGGCCTCCGACCGGGCCTCCGACCGGGCCGGCAAGCGGGACCTGCCCGGCAACGAACCGAACCGGACCGGCGGCACCGACTACTACGTCGACGCCACGAACGGCCGCGACGACGCCGCCGGCACCTCGCGGAGGACCGCCTGGCGCAGCCTGGCCAAGGTCAGCGCCACGACGTTCGGGCCGGGCGACCGCATCCTGCTCAAGGCCGGCGAGCAGTGGCACGACGAGCAGCTCTGGCCGAAGGGCTCGGGCCGCGCGAAGCGGCCGATCACCATCTCGGCCTACGGCGACCCGCGCGCCCGCCTGCCCTACATCGCGACCAACGGCAAGGTGCCGAACCCGTTCCGCGCCGACGGCACGAAGAACCCCGAGACGGTGGGCCTGACCGGGGCCATCGTGCTGCGCAACCAGCAGTACTTCGAGATCGACCACGTCGAGCTGTCCAACGACGACGACTTCGCCACCGACATCACGACCGGCACGTACGTCCGCGACGGCATCTCCGTCTCCATCAACGCCGACCTGCTGGAGGCCGGCGCGGACAGCGTCATGGACCACTTCCGCGTCTCCGACGTCCACGTCCACGACCTCGACGGCCCGAGCACCTGGCAGAAGATCCATTACGGCGGCGTCAACTTCCAGGTCTTCGGCGGCAAGAGCTACAAGGAGTACGGCACCGGCGGCCACTACTTCAAGGACGTCAGGATCGAGAACAACATCTTCAAGAAGGTGGAGCTGCACGCCGTGCAGTTCGCGTTCAACTGGTTCGCCGCCGACGGTCAGGACGCCGGTGAGTACGACGAGAGCGGCAAGTTCCACGAGGGCTGGGAGCAGCTCTGGGTGCGCACCCGCGACCTGTACAGCCGTGACGTCTCCATCAGCCACAACTACGCGGAGAGCGTCGGCCAGGGCGCGTTCCAGTTCGCCAACAGCAAGAACCTGATCTCGGAGTACAACGAGGTCAACGGATTCCTCCAACGCTACGACGCGGTGTCGTGCGGGCTCTACCTGTGGGCGGGCGCCGACTCGGTCATGCAGTACAACGAGGTCTACGGCGGCCCGGACAACGAGTTCGACGGCACGCCATGGGACCTGGAGTACACGAACTTCAACGTCACCTACCAGTTCAACTACTCGCACGACAACGCGGCGGGCTGGATGGCGTACATGGGCAACAGCTCGAACTCGGTCGCGCGCTACAACCTGAGCGTCAACGACAACGGCGTGCTCGTGAAGAACATGTTGTCGACGAACTACTCGCCGACCTACTTCGCGAACAACACGTTCGTGTACGACGGCGCGGACCTCGACACCTTCCACGACGAGACGTTCCTGAGCACCGTCTACTTCCTGAACAACATCTTCTACAACACCTCGAGGACGGATGCCACGCCGTGGTACCGCCGCACCGGCGCGCTGCGCCAGGCGGTGTTCTCCAACAACGACTACTACGAGGCGAGCGGCACCCACTCCGCGCAGGAGCCGGCGGACCCGCGCGGTCTGCGCGTCGATCCGAAGTTCGCGGGCGACCCCGCCGACTACGTCACCGGGGCGGGCGTGAAGAACATCCGCAAGGCGGCCGCGCACTTCAGGCTCCGTGGGAACTCCCCGCTCATCGACGCCGGCCGCTACAACCCCCACCTCGGCACCGAGGACTTCCTCGGCACCCACATCTACTACGGCGACGCGCCCGACATCGGCATGGCGGAGAGCCGCAGGGGCAAGAAGGTCACCGATCCGGTGGACGACGACCCCATCGAGGACGAGACCGGCGACGACCGCGTCAACCTGGCCCTCGGCAAGTCCGTCAGCGCCAGCTCCACCCATCCGGGCGCGAACGGCACGCTCGTCGCGAAGAACCTGACCGACGGCGACCCGGCGACCCGCTGGGCGGCGGCCGACGACGCCTCCTACCCGATCACGCTGGACGTCGACTTCGGCGCGGACACCACGTTCGACGAGGTGTACCTCGACGAGTACACCGACTCGGGCACCAACCCCCGGGTGAGGTCGTACGAGCTGCAGCGGTGGGACGCCGCCGGCGGCTCCTGGGTGACGTTCGCCCAGGGATCCGACGGCATCGGCCACGACGCGTCCGTCACCGGGTTCGGTGACGTCACGACGTCCAAGCTGCGGGTGTCGCTCACCGAGCGGCTGCCCGGCGAGGAGTACAGCCCGACGATGACGGAGATCGCCGTTCACCGCGCGGCCGGATGACCACGGTACGGGGTGGACGTGCCGGCGTCCGCCCCGTACCTCCGGCTAGTGCTGACGCGGGGCGGTCTCGGGCTGCTCTTCGTCCAGCGAGTCGACCAGCGCGTCGGCCTCGGCGTCGTGTGCCGGAGCGACCAGGCCGACGAGCACGAACACCGCCAGCGCCGACAGGACGGGGGCGGCCACCTCCACGGTCTGGCTCTGACCGGGGAAGACGTACTTCAGGAGCGCGAAGACCACGAGCCCGGTCGCCCAGGAGCCGATCGCGGCGGCGGGACCGCTGCGGCGGAACATCGGCAACATGCCGAGCAACATCGGGATGGCGATCGGCCCGACCAGCGCGCCGAACCAGAGGATCAGCAGGCCGAGCACGCCGCCGAAGCTGTCAGCGCCGAGCGCGATGCCCATCGACAGCGCGATGAACAGGAACGTGGAGACCCGGCCGGCCAGCAGCTCGGACGTGGACGACATCCGCTGGGCCCGCTTCCAGACCGCGGGGATGATGTCCCTGATCACCACCGAGGAGATGGCGTTGGCGTCGGAGGACGTCATGGCCATGGTGTGGGCGAACATCCCGGCCAGCACGAGCCCGATGAGCCCGCCGGGCAGCAGCTGCTGGGTCAGCAGCGCGTACGACTGGTCGGGCTCGGCCAGGTTGGGGAGCAGGACCGGCGCGGCCCACATGGGGAAGAACAGCACGAGGGGCCAGAAGAGGTAGAGGCCCGCGGAGAACAGCGCTGCGCGCCTGGCCGACCGGCCGGTCGGCGCGGCGATGAACCGCTGGGCGAGGTTCCACGTGCCGCCGTTGTAGGAGAGCGTGTTGATCAGCAGGTAGACCAGGACGAAGCCCATGGTGTACGTGCCGTTGAACGGCTGGCCGTGTCCTTCGGGCAGCTTGTCCCACAGCGTCCAGATCGCGGACACGCCGCCGAGCTGGGCGAGCACCGCGACGAACAGCGTGATCCCCGCGACGAGCTGGATGACGAACTGGCCGAGGTCGGTGAGCGCGTCGGCCCACAACCCGCCGATCGTCGAGTAGACCAGCGTGACGCCGCCGGTGAGCAGCACGCCCCAGGCGATCGGCACGCCCGCGAACACCTGGAGCAGCAGCGCGGTCGCCGCCCACTTGGCGCCCACGTCGAAGACCTTCAGCGCGGTGCCGCTCCACGCGAGCACCTGCTGAGCGGGCACGTTGTAGCGGGTCGCGAGATATTCCAGCGGCGAGATGATGCCGAGCCGCTGCCGCAGCCGTGGCCAGCGCGGCGCGAACAGCACCGACCCGACCAGCATCGCGAACGTGATGCCGATCGCCCACCAGACGTACAGGGTGAACCCGGCGGTGTAGGCGATCGCCGCGTAGCCGACGAACACCGCTGAGCTGTATCCCGACATGTGGTGCGAGATGCCGGACAACCACCAGGGCATTCTGCCTCCGGCGGTGAAGAAGTCCTTGGCGTCACGGATGCGGGACTTCGCCCAGACACCGATCGCGATCATCACCACGAAGTAGCCACAGATCACTAGCCAGTCGAGAAAGCCCATGAGGTCTCCCAGTTGGGGGGTGGGGAGCGGTGCGGTTCAGGCGCCGTGAACGGGCACGCCGTTCACGAGGGTGCGCAGGACGGACAGGTCGGACGTGGTGACGATCAGGTCGGCGGGCGCGCCGGGCTCGATCCGGCCGCCCTCGGTTCCGAGCAGCCGGGCCGGGTTCACCGCGGCCAGGCGCAGCGCGGTGGCGAGGTCGATCTCCGTGTGGGTGACCGCCCAGGCGACGCACTCGATCAGCGAGCTACCTGAACCGGCCAGCAGGTCGGTTCCCGGCAGCGTCACCCGGCCGTCCTCGCGTACGGTGATCCGGCCGCCGACCGGGGTCGTGTAGTCGCCCGGCGCGCATCCGGCCACCGTGACGGAGTCGCTGACGAGCAGCGCCCGGCCGGTTCCCTTGGCCCGCACCATCGCGGTGAACGTGTCGGCCGGCAGGTGGTGGCCGTCCGCGATGAACGTCGCGGCGAGCCGGTCCTCCGCGAGTTGCGTCCAGATGTAGTTGGGATGGCGGCGGATCATCGCGTGGGCGCCGTTGCCGAGGTGGGTGGAGAGCCGCGCGCCCGCCCGTACGGCCGCCTCGATGTCGGCGGGCGCCGCCGCCGTGTGCCCGATGGACACGATGACGTCGCTCCGGGAGAGCTCGGCGATGTAAGGGACGGCGCCCGGCCGCTCGGGGGCCAGCGTGACGATCCTCACGAGGCCGCCGCCCGCCTCCTGCCAGCGGCCGAACTCGGCGAGGTCGGGGTCGCGCAGGTGGCGGGCGTCGTGCGCGCCCCGCGGCCCGTCCTCGGCCGCCAGGCTGGGCCCTTCGACGTGCACGGCGGGTACGGCGTGCCGGACCAGCGGATCGGCCCGCCTCGCTGCCGCGATCACCCGCAGGTTCCTCACGATCCTGTCCTCGGGCGCGGTGACGATCGTGGGGCACCACGTCGTGGTGCCGCGCCTCCACAGCTCCCGTGTCAGCTCGGCCACGTCGCCGGCCGACAGGTCGTCCGCGTTGACGTCGCGGCCGCCGTACCCGTTGACCTGGAGGTCCACCAGGCCGGGCAGGACCAGCACGTCGGGGGCGTCGCGGAGTTCGGTGACCGCGGCGATGCGCGGTCCGTCCAGTTCGACGCGTACGGGACGCCCGTCGGCGAGCCTGCCCTCGACCTTCACCGTGCCTCCCCTGCCAGGGTCCTGGCGGCGGCCATGACCAGGCGGCCGGCTTCGGGGGTGAACGCGGCGCGCAGCCCGTAGGCGCGGTGGGCCTCGCAGATCTCGTAGCCGCCCGCCTCGTAGTGCGCTTCCGGGTAGGGCAGGTAGCCGGGGACCCCGCCCGTGTAACCGGCGACGAGGAGCCCGGGATCGCCGAGCGCGGCGCGCAGTTCCACGGCGAACTCGACGAAGGGCTCGCAGGGCAGGAACACCAGCGGCACGCCGCCCCACCGGTGCACGGCGACCTGGACCTCGACCGCCTCCGGCCCCGGGTCGGCCAGCTGGGCGCGCGCCCAGTCTGCCCAGATGCCGTCGGGTTCGTCCGCGAGCGCCCGCAACCGGTCCGGCGCGAGGGGTTCGCCGAGCGGCAACTCGACCCGCGCGGCGGCCACCGACACCTGCCCAGAGACCGGCCCAGAGACCGGCCCAGAGACCGGCCCAGAGACCGGCCCAGAGACCGGCGCTGTGACGTGTTCTGCCGGGGCGGCGAGCGCGGCCTCTGCCACCCGGGCGCCGATGCGTTGCGCGGCCTCGAAGGTCCTGCCCGGCCGCGGCCCGGTGCCGCGCAGGCTGTCGAGCGCGGTGTGCCCGGTGTTGAGCTGGCCGCAGCAGCCCTGGAGGAACATCGCCACGCCGCCGGTCCTGGCCTGTACGTGCCGCCGCGCGTACCCGGGCCAGTCGGCGGTGATCCGGAGGTTGTCGGGGCCGAGCGTCACCGGGTGGCAGGCGTAGGAGAACACGGCGGCGATGGGCTCGCCGTCCACGCGCTCCAGCCGTACGACGGGGACCACGGAGTCGGTGAGGCTCCCGCCGCGCCGGTTGCTCGCGACGCCGTGCAGTGTGCCGCTGCCCCGGCGGAGCACGGCGGGCGTCAGCGCGCCGAGCGCGGCCCGCGCGGCTCCGGCGATCCGCGAGCAGGCGTGCCGCACGTACGCGGGGTCGGCGACCCCGCCGATGCCTCCCCCGGTCACCGCGGGTCCGGCGTGCGTGTGCGTCACCGCCACGGCCACCCGTTCCTCCGGGATTCCCGTACGTTCACGCACGTCGCGGGCGATGCTCCGGGTGGTCTCCGGGTCGAGGGCGATGAGGTCGGCGCAGACCACGACGGAGGTGGTCGTACCGTCGGAGACCGCCACTGCCGTGGCCTGCAGCGGGTCGTGCACGGCGGTGGACGCGGAGGTCCTGGCGGCGTAGCCGGCGAGCGAGCCCCCGGGTGGCGGCGTGATGTCGGTGACCGCGGCCCCGGCGAGCAGGCCGTTCCCCGTCACAACCATCGGACCCGCCCCCGGAAGCGGTCGAGGAAGAGCGCGTTGCGTTCGTCGCCGCCCGGCGCGTTCCCGCTGCGCCAGATCTCGGGAACCGTGCCGCGTTCGGCGAGCTCGGCGATCGCCGCGGCCATGACGCAGTTGAGCGTGTACGCGTTGGCGAACGTCGATATGGCGCCGACCCGCTCGGGCACCCCCTCGATCTCGAGTACGGCGTCGCCGACCGGCACCTTCGTGTCGATGTGCAGATCGACGAGGTCGTGCAGGTTCTGCCGGGTGGGATGCCTGGCCGGATGATCAGGCGCGGTCCTGTCGGCGTGTTCCCTGGAGGAGACGCCGATGACGGTGACGCCGCGCTCGCGCGCGGTCAGCGCGGCGTCGATGAGCGCGGCGTTGATGCCGTAGGCGTTGACCAGGATGAGCAGGTCGCCCGCTCCGAGCCGGTTGTCCTCGATGACGACGCGGCCGTAGCCGGGGGTGCGTTCGATGGCCATCGAACGCAGCGCGCCGCCGGACAGCAGCGTGCCCTCGTCGAGGATCGCGCTGACGTTGACCAGGCCGCCCGCGCGGAAGAACACCTCCTGCGCGGCGAGGTTCGAGTGCCCGCCAGGGCCGTAGACGTAGATCAGCCGGTCCGTCCCCCGCACGGTGATGTGGTCGGCCATGAGCGCCGCCGCCGCCCCGACGGCGTCGGCCTCCTCGGTCTCGATCCTGCCGATCAGGCCCGCGACCTGCTCGGCGTACGTGCGCATGAGCGACGCGTGCCGGCCGTCGGGCCGCCCGTTGGGCCGTCCGTTTCGCACCCTGCAAGCTCCTTATGACCGATGAAAGCGATTGCAGGCATTCAAGACCACGGCCGAACCCTGGTCAAGAGGCCGGCCACGGTCCCGTGGAGTCGCGCGCCACGAACACGCCGGGCAGCCTGTGGTGTTCCGGCGCGCCGCCGGGCGCTTCGATCCTCCTGGTCAGCACCTGGACCGCGGTGGCGCCGAGACCGTCCATCGGCGCGGTCACCGTGGTCAGGCTCGGCGTCACCGTACGGGCGAGCAGCACGTCGTCGCAGCCCACGACGCTGCGCTCGCCGGGCACGGGGACGCCCCGCCCGGCCAGTTCGGCGAGCACCCCGCACGCGGTGAGGTCGTCGAAGGCGAACGCCGCGGTGGCGTCGGTCTCCAGCAGCGCGGCGCCGGCCTGCCTGCCGCCCTTGAACGTCGCCCGGAACGGCCCGAGCTCGATGAGCTCGACCCCGCGGCCCCGCGCCCACCTGCGGATCGCATGCGAGCGCCGGGCCGCGGCCCACGACGCGCTCGGCCCGGCGAGCAGCGCGAACCTGCGGTGACCGTGCTTGTGCAGATGCTCGCCCGCGTCGAACAGCGCGCTGGTGTTGTCGCAGATCACCGACGACAGGTCGCGCAGCGGCCGGTTGAGCAGGACACAGGGAAGCCCCTTCGCCGCCTCGCGCAGCGCGGCCGACGACGAGCGCGGCGAGGCCACGATCACCCCGTCCACCCTGCCGCGCAGCCGGGCGACGTGCCTCACCTCCGCCGCCGCGCTCTCCTCCGCGTCGACCAGCATGACCGAGCTGCTCATCCGCTCCGCCGTACGCTGGATCGACCGCACGAGCAGCGGGAAGAACGGGTTGGTGATGTCGGAGACGATCAAGCCGATCGTCTCGGCCCGGCCCGTGACCAGCCCGCGCGCGGCCGGGTTGGGCAGGTAGCCGAGCTCGCGGGCGACGGCCGTCACCTGGTCCCTGACCGCCGGGCTGACCAGCTCGGGGCGGTTGAAGACCCGCGACACGGTCGCCGCCGAGACGCCGCACCGCCGGGCGATGGAGTAGATCGTCGGCTTGCTCAACCCGCGCTCCTCGGCCTCGGCTCACCCCAGCTTGACCGGAGTACTCTAGCGGAGCAAGAATCCATGCAATCGCTTTCATCGTTTCGCAGGAAAGGACGGCATGGGTTCCGAGCAGCCCGAGCAGGTCGCCCGCCACCAGCTCGAGGAGGTCGTCCTCCCGTTCTGGCTGGAGAACGGCATCGACACCGAGCACGGCGGGTTCTTCACCTGCTTCGACAACCGCGGCAGGCGCCTGCTGTCCACCGACAAGTTCACCTGGTCGCAGGGGCGTTTCGTGTGGCTGCTCGCCCGCGCCGCCCGGCTCGCCGACCGGGGCCTGCTCTCGCCGGACCGGCTCGGCGCCGGCTCCGCCACGCTCATCGGGCACGCGGAACGCGGCGCGTCCTTCCTGCTCGACCACGCCGTCGGCCGCGACGGCCGGTGCGCCTACGTCCTCGACCGGCGGGGCGGCACGGCGCTCGACGAGCACGGCCGGCCGCTGCCCGCGGAGCGCAGCGTCTTCGCCGACGCCTTCGTCGCCATGGGGCTCGCCGAGCTCACGAGGTACACCGGCTCGCCCGTCCACCTGCCGGCCATCGACGCCATCGTGCGGCGGATCGCGGACGACGTGGAGGCGGGCGATCCGCCGACGCCGCCGTACCCGCTGCCGCCCGGCTGCTCGGGGTTCGGCGCCCGCATGATCGTCCTCAACGCCCGGCTCGACCAGGCACGCGCCCACGAGTCCGCCTCGGCAGGCCGGACGAACCCGTACACGGACGAGCTGCGCGCCGCGCGCAGCGCCATGCTCGCGCACCGGGAGGACGGCGGGCTGTTCACCGAGACGTTCGTGGCCGATCCCGGCATGCGCGACACGATCCTGGCCCGGCACCGCACTCCCGGCCACGCGCTGGAGGGCATCTGGATGGCGCTGGAGGCGGGCGAGGCACTCGGCGAGAGCGGCGACGTCGGCGACCTGCTGGCCGGCGTCCCGGCCCTGTGCGCGGCGGGGTGGGACGACGAGCACGGCGGGCTGTTCCGCTACGTCGGCGTCTCGGGGAGGCCGGCGGGAGGGCCGTACGAAGACCTGGTCAGGCGCACCTGGTCGACCAAGTTGTGGTGGGTGCACACGGAGGCCGCCTACACCACCCTGCTGGCGGCCGAGCGTTACGGCGACCGTGAGGCGGCCCGCTGGTTCGACCGGATCTGGGACTACACGATCGGTACGTTCCCCGGCGGAGCGGACGGCGAGGAGTGGATCCAGATCAGGAACCGGGCAGGGGAACCCCTCGACGAGGTCGTCGCGCTGCCGGTCAAGGACCCGTACCACATCGCCAGGAACCTCATGCAGATCATCGAGCTCCGTGAGCTCCGCTCCCAGGGAGGACGGACGTGACGGCCGCGAACGCGGACCCCTTGATCGAACGGACGGCCGGGCACCTCGGTGTCCGGATCTTCAGCGACAGGGCGCAGGCCGGCGCCGCGGCGGCGCGGGCCGCGGTCGCGGCGTTGCGCGCGGTGCTCGCCGCCCGCGGCGAGGCCAGGGTCGTCTTCGCGGCCGCTCCCTCACAGCGGGAGACGCTGGCCGGGTTGCGCGCGGCCGAGGGCATCGACTGGTCCAGGGTCACCGTCTTCCACATGGACGAGTACATCGGCCTGCCCGCCGGCGCGCCCCAGCGGTTCGGCCGGTTCCTGCGCGAGGAGCTCTGGGATGCCGTACGTCCCGGCGCCGTACACGTGATCGAGCCCGGCGACGACCCCGAGGCCGAGAGCGCCCGCTACGCCGGGCTTGTCGGCAGTGCCCCGATCGACCTGGTCTGCCTGGGCATCGGCGACAACGGCCACCTGGCGTTCAACGATCCGCCGGTGGCGGACTTCGCCGACCCCCTCGTGGTCAAGGTGGTCGAGCTCGACGAGGACTGCCGGCGGCAGCAGGTCGGCGACGGGTGCTTCGCCACACTCGCCGAGGTGCCCCGGCGGGCGATCACGCTGACCGTTCCCACGCTGATGGCCGGTCGCACGCTGGTTGCCACCGTACCCGGCGCGGGCAAGCGGGCCGCGCTCGCCGCCGCGCTCGACGGGCCGGTCAGCGAGAGCTGCCCCGCCTCCGTCCTGCGCACCCACCCGGCCTGCACGCTCTTCGCCGACCTGGAGGCGTACCGGTGAGCCCCATGGCGAGCCCGTGGTGAGCCCGTGGTGAGCCCGGTGAGGCTCAGCCGCGCCACCCTGTCCAGGGTCGCGCCGGACGCGCGCCCGCTCGCCGAGCCGCGCGCCACCGGCGTCGTGCACCTGGGCATCGGCGCCTTCCACCGGGCCCACCAGGCCGTCTACACCGAGCGGGCCATGGCCGCGGCCGGTGACGATCGCTGGGGCATCTGCGGGGCGACCCAGCGCAGCACCGACGTGGCCGACCGGCTCCGCCCTCAAGACTGTCTGTACGGCGTGCGCGCCGGCGATGAGGCCCGCGTGGTCGGCTCCGTACGGGAGGTGCTCGTTCCCGGCGACGACCTGGCGGCGCGGCTCTCCGCCCCGGAGACGGCCGTGGTCACGCTGACCGTCACCGAGCGGGCGTACCGTCCCGATCCTCGGGGCGCGGTCGCACGGCTCGTCGCGGGGCTGCGCGCCCGCGCCGCCGCGGACGCGGGCCCGCTCACCGTCATCTCCTGCGACAACCTGCCCGGCAACGGCGCCATCCTCGCCGGGCTCGTCGCGGACCTGTGCGAGCCTCCCCTGCTCGGGTGGGTCGAGCGGAACGTGACGTTCCCCGCCTCCATGGTGGACCGGATCGTCCCGGCGACCACGCAGGCCGACCTGGACGACATGGCGGCCAGGCTGGGCGTGGTCGACCTGGGCGCGGTCGTCACCGAGCCGTTCACCCAGTGGGTGATCGAGGATCGTTTCGCCGGTGACCGGCCGGCCTGGGAGCGGGCGGGCGCGCTGCTGGTGGGGGACGTGCGGCCGTACGAACGCATGAAGCTGCGCCTGCTCAACGGCAGCCATTCGGCCATCGCCTACCTGTCGGGCGCCGAGCACGTGTCGGAGGCAGTGAGCGATCCCGCGTTCGCCGGATACCTGCGCCGGCTGATGGACGACGACCTGTCGCCCACCCTGGAAGGGCTGGCGGGGTTCGACCTCGCACGCTACAAGGAGTCGTTGATGGTCAGGTTCGCCAACCCCGGCCTGCGGCACCGCGTCTCGCAGATCGCGGTGGACGGCTCGCAGAAGCTGCCGCAGCGCCTGCTCGACCCGGCCCGCGAGCGGCTGGCGGCCGGGTACGAGCCCCGGTGGATCGCGCTGGCCGTGGCCGGGTGGATGCGGTACGTCACCACGGCCCGCGACCTGGCCGACCCGCTGGCCGAGCGACTGCGCGGCGAGGAGACGGCCTCCGCCTCGGCCACCGTGGACCGGCTGCTGGCGATCGAGGAGATCTTCGGCACCGACCTGCCGGACGACCCGGTCTTCCGCGAACTGGTCACCGACCGCCTGGAACGGCTGACCGCCGACGGCCTGCCCGCCACCCTCCGCGCGCTCGTGTAGTGGTACGGACCACACTCCGGCGCATCCTCACCGAGCTCATCGACACCCGGCTGACGCCGCGCGACCCGCTGCCCAGCGAACGCGAGCTGATGCAAAGGCGAGGAGGCTGACCATGATCGCCTGTGGCGGCAGCGGGAGGGTTGTTCAGCCAACGGAGCCGCTGAGGTCGCTGGTGCCGCCGCCGCTTGTTCCTGAGCCTGCGGTGCTGGTGATGCGCTGGCCGTCGACATAGGCGACGGCACTCACCGAGCCGGCGCCCAGGCGTCGTATGGAAAGGCTCCAGGTGTCCTTGCCCTGTTCGGCGAGGGTGATGTCCTTCCGCCAGGGAGGCGTCACCTGGGGCTCGGTCGTGGGGCGGCCGTTGATGACGTAGGTGATGGCGAAACGTCCTTCGCCCGTGACATCGAAGGTGAGGGTGTGCGGCTCGTCACTGGAGGAGCAGGCAGCCAGCAGCACGGTGGCGGCGGCCGACGCCAGCGAGCGCGTCCATCTGCCCGATGCGGTCATACGATCAATAAACCACAGCAGAACACCGCAATGCTTGTCATAGATGGTTTGGCTACTCTGCTCTGCTTACGGCGGTTCGCCGGACAGAACCGCTCGCTGGGATACGAGGGCATGAGGGAAAGGGCTTGGCACGGCGACCGGTGATCGGATAGACCTTGCAGCCGGACCAACGACACCGAAAGGAGGGATAAGCGATGACGATGTCCATGCTCACCGCGCTTGTCTCCTCCCGGGGCGCTGACCGCGCCTGACCCGGAGCGGACGGGCGCCCTCACCGGAGAGTGCCTCGACCGTGGAACGAAACGACCTGACCGTGCGCCCGATCACCGGGTGCGAAGAACTCGACCTTTTCATCCGGCTCCCCTACACCCTCAACGACGAACTCGCCGACGACCTCACAGCCGGCCGCCGGCGACCGGAATGGACGTGGGTCGCCCTGCGCGGCGACCGCCTGGTGGCCAGGGCCGCCTGGTGGTGCCGTACCGGCGACGACGCGCCCTTCCTGCTCGACGTCTTCGACCTCGACGACGACAGCGGCACGGGCGAGGACCGCGTGGACGTCGGCGTGCGGCTGTTGCGGACCGCCATGGCCGCCGTGGTGCCGGCCGGGGCCCGTCCGCCCGAGTACGGCCGCGCCGTGCCGCCCGGCTGGCGTGACGACCCGGCGGCCAGCCGCGTCGTCGAGGAGCGCATGGCCGCGCTGGAACGGACCGGCGCCCGCCTGTTCGTCGAACGCCTCCGCCTGGAGTGGCGTGCGGGAACGCCGGTTTCCGAGCCGAGCGGGCGCCTGAGGTTCCGGCCGGTCCGCGACACCGAGGAGATCCTCTCCCTGATGACGCTGGTCCTCGACGGCACGCTCGACGCGCACAGCAGGGACGACCTGAGCCGGCTGTCTCCCCGTGAGGCCGCCGTCAGGCACTACGAGGACGAACTCGCCCACTACCGCAGCCCGCGCGACTGGTGGCGGATCGCGACGTTGCCGGACGGCGAGCCGGTGGGGTTCGTCACCCCGGCCCGCAACGACTACAACGCCGTCATCGGCTACCTCGCCGTGCTGCCCGCGCACCGGGGCAACGGCTACATCGACGACATCCTCGCCGAAGGCACCCGCGTCCTGGCCGCGCAGGGCGTCCCGCGCATCCGGGCGGCCACGGATCTCGGCAACGTACCCATGGCGAACGCCTTCCAGCGCGCCGGGTACGTCAACTTCGAACGCATGATCAACATGGCCTGGGGGTGAGCCGGACGGGGTCGTCACCCCAGCCGGACCGGCCGGGCGTGCGGCTCCCCCGGGGCGGGATGCGCCGGCCGCCTCAGCCTGTGAGGTTCTTGAGCGTCTCTCTCGCGATCTCCTCCGCGCCCTGCAGGAGTTCCTTCTCGGGAACGGGCCGGCTGTTCTTGTCCGAGAGGATCTCGCGGCCCTTGTTGTCCGTGCCGTGGAAATGGATGTCGATGGTGGTGTTGCCCCTGACGACGAGGATCCAAGCCATCGCCGTACGCCTTTCGGTGTGCTCGTTGTAGATCGCGTACGCCCCGTCGCCCAGGTCGCCGACCTCCCTGATCTCTCCGTGTTCGGTGAAGTAGGGGTCACCCTTGGTCTGGCCTGACTGGTCGCGCATCGAGCGCCACATGGACTCGGCGTCGTCCCGGGCGGAGTCGTTGTCCGGCCAGACGTTGACCTTGAGGCTGATCGACCGGCTCTGGTTGTAGCCGTTCTTCATGTGGTAGCCCTTCTGGTCCCACCTGCAGTCCTTGCGCTTGGCGCCGTACCCGTCCTTGGCGACGCCCGGCTCCGACTCGCTCTTGGGCGCCAGCCGTGAGGTCAGGCTCGCCGAGAGCAGGTCGCACACCTCGGGCGTGTCCTGCAGCGGCGGGAAGGTGGAGGTCACGGTGGAGGAGGGGGTCGGCTGCGCCG
>NZ_SMJZ01000136.1 GCF_004348345.1 Nonomuraea longispora | reverse complement strand
ACCATCACCCCCGAAGGACCCTGAAACTTTCACGCCGAGCCTCGGAGGGCGGCTGCATGGATCGGGCGGCGCGTCCAGAACCTCCGCGAATCCGCGAAAAAGAAAGGCAAATCGCCGGAGTCCAGCGTCTACTCAGGACATGACAGGCCTAACTTGGTTGCCATTTCTCGATCTTTTCTGCATTCTGTCTCGTAATATATCTCTATTCGCTTGAGCTGTACGTTTACCGCATGACGGTTGCTGAGCGCGCCCATGACAACCGCGACGGGCAGGGCGGCCATCGCGTCAATCGACCTCGACCCAGGTCGCCGTCAATGCGGTCACGAGCGCGATCGCGCTGATCACGACGGCGATGACCGCCAACGCCTGACTGCGTGGTGGAAGAACAGGCGGCACGTTCGCGTCAACGCGCGACCCGTGCGCCGGCTGGGTGGCTACTGGTGGGAACGCCCCTTCCTGATCCTGAGGGCCGTACCGTTGCATCGTGACTCCTGGGACATCGGGCTGAGGGTCGTTGACCTTATCCCAGGTCCCGGATGGCAAGTAGGGCGCAAGGCGGACAAATGCTGCACATTGACCGGCTTGCACATGGTGAGAATCCGGACACAAGCACGCGCTAGGGTGCGCCGGCGGGCCGCCACATCGGCCAGAACACCGTGCCGTCCGGCAACTCGAACGTGCCGCGTCCCTGGTAGCCGTTCCTGGTGTACAGGTCGCGGTTGCGCGGGTCGCTGGCCTCCAGGTACGCGGGCAGGCCGTCGAGCCGGGCGTGCTGGTACCGCAGCAGCGCGGTGCCGAGCCCCTGCCCCTGGCAGTCGGGGTGGACGGCCAGGGAGACCAGATAGTGGCACGGTTCGGCAGGGTGGTGCGAGGCGAACAGCGTGTCGAGCGTCCGGAACCGGTCGGCCCACTCGCCGGTCGCCTCGACGAGGCGGCGGTCGTACCCTGAAGGCGGGGATGACGGCGGCACGGGCGGGAACCAGACCGCCGCCGCGGGGCCGTCGTCGATGAGGTGCACCTCGCCGTGCTCGATCGCGTAGTCGACGAGGATGCGGTAGTGGGCGGTGATGACGCTGCGCCGTTCCCGGCGTTCGGGCACCAGGTATCTGACGACCCTGAGCTCGGCGAACGCGGTCGCGATGAGTTCGGCGACCTGGCCGGCGTCGTCGGCCTCCGCATGGCGGACGGCCGGTCGCATCGTGAACGTCTTTCCCATGGCCCAGGGTCCTCTCGTCGTGTGCGGTGTCCTGGGCGGCCCCGCGCCCGCTCACGAGGGTAGACCGCCGTTCGTCCGTGTGGGAAGACGACACGAAATCCCAGGTCATGACCGGTATTGGGCTTGATGTCCGGCGCCGGGTACGGTCGGTCCCATGGCCGCCTTCCGAACGGTATCCGCAGCGCTGGTCACCCTGGCCGCGCTGTCGGCCGCGTGCGCCGGGGCCGTGCCTGCCGTGCGCCAGGCGAAGGCGCCCGCCGCTCCTTCCGCGGCGTCGTCGCCCACCGGCCGCGGCGGTCCGCTGGCCGGCAAGATCGTCGTGATCGACCCCGGCCACAACGGCGGCAACGCCGCGCACCGCGAGGAGATCGACCGCCTGGTCGACGTCATCACCGGCCGCAAACCCTGCAACACCACCGGCACCCGGACCCGCTCCGGCTACCCGGAGCACGCCTTCACCTGGGACGTCGCGAACCGGCTCAAGCCGCTGCTGGAGGAGATGGGGGCGAAGGTCGTGCTCACCAGGCCCGACGACAAGGGAGTCGGCCCCTGCGTCACCGAGCGGGCGGCCATCGGCAACGAGGCGAGGGCGGACGCGGTCGTGTCCATCCACGGGGACGGCGCCGCCGAGAGCGGGCACGGGTTCCACGTGATCATGCCGGGACTGATCGCCGGGCACAACGACGCGATCATCAAGCCGTCCAGGCGGCTGGGGCTGGCGGTTCGCAAGGCGTACCGGGTGGGGACGCGCATGCCGTACGCCACCTATGTGGGGCGTGACGGCCTGCAGACGCGCACCGACCTGGGCGGGCTGAACCTGTCGAAGCGGCCTGCGGTGTTCATCGAGTGCGGCAACATGCGCAACAGCCGCGACGCCGCCAGGATGACCAGGCCTGCCTTCCGGGAGCGCATCGCCACCTCGCTGGCCGCCGGGCTCAGGCAGTATCTCCGCTAGCGGGAACGTCGTGACCGCCGCCGCACATGCGGGGCGTGGCCGGTCGGACGCTCAGCCGTCCCGGCAGAGCGGCTTGCCGCCGACGACGCAGGCGATGTCGTCGAGCTGGCAGCTGAGCAGGGTGCCGTCCATGCCGAGCACGAGCACCAGGTCGCGCCGCGACCGGTGGGCCAGCATGACCCTGCCGACCACGCCATTGTCCAAGATCACGGTCGGGCGGCCTGCCACGTTCTCCATACCCTCGCGACTCCTCTCAGGTGCGGAACAGGCCTGACGCCGGATCCGTCACCACCAGCATGCACAGGCTTGCGCCATAAGCGCATCGGTCATCGGGTTGTATTTCCGGATCCACCGGGGAAGCACGGCGCTTCAGGGACCGAGGAGCGGGCTGACGAGAACCTGTTCTGCCCAAACCTCCTTGTCCGGATCCGTACGACGTCGCCTGCGGATCGAGAGCGCCCGAGTAGTATGACGAGCAAGTCCTACGAGGCAGGGAGGAAGGCCCCGAGTGACCGAGCTAGAACGTGTTCCGCCCGGTGTGGACCCGAATGTTCCGAGTTCTGCGCGGGTGTACGACTATCTGCTCGGAGGCAAGGACCACTTCGCCGTCGACCGGGCGGTGGCGGAGAAGCTCCTCGCGGTCGCGCCCGACTCCCGCCTCGTGGCCAGGGCCAACCGCCGTTTCCAGGTGGAGGCGGTGCGCCATCTGGCACGGCAGGGCGTGCGGCAGTTCATCGACCTCGGCACCGGCATCCCCACCACGCCCAGCATCCACGAGGTCGTCCGCGGGGTGCACCCCGCCTGCCGGGTGATCTACGTCGACTACGACCCTGTGGTGCGGATGCACGCCCAGGTGCTGCTCGCCGACTCGCCCGGCGTCGAGGGCATCCAGGCCGACCTGCGTCGCCCGGCCGAGATCCTGAGCGACCCCTACGTCACCGGGCTGATCGACTTCGACCAGCCGGTGTGCCTGCTGATGGTGGGCGTGCTGCACTTCGTCATGGACGACGAGGCCCCGGCCGGCATCGTGGCCGCCTTCAGGAAACACCTGGTGCCGGGCAGCCACCTCGTGCTCTCCCACGCCATGGCGGAGAGCGACCCCGAGGCGATCGCCCAGCTCACGATGGCGACGGCAGGCTCGCCCGCGCAGGGCAGGTTCCGCGGCCGCGACGAGGTGCTGAGGTTCTTCGACGGGTTCGACCTGATCGGGCCCGGCCTCGTGCCGGTGCAGGACTGGCAGATCGACGCCGACGACGCCGTGATCCCGCTGATCGACGGCCCGCCGCGCCTGCGCGTCGACGGAGGGGTCGGGCGTCTCAGCGCGGGCCCACCCCCGCATAGTCCTTGAGGTCGATGTCCGTGGCGAACACGTCGGTCAGCTTCAGCATCGTCCGCAGCAGGAAGCGCGAGGAGAACATCAGGTTGCGCAGCCGGATGCGCGTCCGCGTGGCAGGGGCCAGGAAAGGGCCCGCGTTGCCGCTCCTGGCCACCTTGGCATAACCGCTCAGCTGCTCCTCATACCGGGCGAAAGCCGCGCGGTGCTCGCCGCCGGCCGCGGCCAGCTCGCCCGCCAGCACGTACGCGCCCACCACGGCCAGGCCGGTGCCGAAGCCGCCCAGCGTGTTGCCGTACGCCGCGTCGCCGAGCAGCGCCACCCGGCCCGCACTGTAGCGGTCGATCCTGACCCGGGCGATCGCGTCGAGATAGACGTCGTCCGACGTGCGCACCCGCTCCATGACGGCCGCCGTCCGCCAGCCCATGCCGGCGTAGACGCGAGCCAGGATGTCCTTCTGCTGCTGGAGGTCGTAGCGGTCGTAGTCGAGCCGCTCCGAGGCGAAGACGAAGAACGCCGACGGCCCGCCCACCGCGACCATCCTGCCCGGCTCGTTGTACATCATCGCCCGCGCGCCGAGACCGTCGCCGACCCCGACGAGGGCGTAGTGGTGGCCGAGGTGCCTGACGTAGCGGGACTCGGGGCCGAACGCGAGGCGGCGCACGTTCGAGTGGATTCCGTCCGCGCCGACCACCAGGTCGAACGTGCGCGGCGCGGACCGCTCGAAGGTGACGTGCACGCCGGTGGCGGTCTCGGTGAGCGAGGTGATCGAGTCGCCGAAGACGTACTCGCACTCCGCGGACGTCCTGTCGTACAGGAGCCGGGACAGGTCGCCACGGCTGATCTCGAGGTCGCCGCCGCTGAACTCGCCCGGCATGACCGCGAGCGTCCTGCCGTCCGCGTCGACGATCTCCTGGTCGGTGCCGCCGGTCCGGAGGCGGCGTACGTCGTCCAGGATGCCCATGCGGGCCAGCACGCTCAGATGGGTCTCGCCCTTGAAGTCGACGGCCTGACCACCGAGGCGCAGGACGGGGGCCTTCTCGACGACGGTGACGGTGAAGCCGTAGCGCACGAGCCAGTGGGCGAGCGCTGGCCCGCCGACGCTCGCGCCGGAGATGAGGACGCTGGTGTTCTGCATGCCCCGCAGCCTCGTTTCCGCCGCTGACAACCGGGCGACCACCCGCTGACACGGCGGACCTGGCCTGTCAGCCGGGAGGGAGAGCGGCCGCGCGCAGCGCCTCCCGCGCCTTCTCCGCGCTCATGGACGCACCCCTGGCGAACGCCGCCGCGAAAGCGTCGGGGCCGAGCACCTCCGTGGCGGACGCGGTGACCCTGGCGACGTCGGGGTCGCCGGCCACGGTCGTGCCCCGCAGCGCCACCCCCACGCCCAGCAACTCCGCCGCCCGTTCCGCGCCGGGCGCCCGCCCGCCCATGACGAGCGCGAGACCGGCGAGGCCCTCGGCGACGTCGGCGAGGTCGGCGGCCAGCGGGGACCCCAGCACGGTGGCCAGCGCCTGCTCGTGCCTGCGGGCCGCCTCGGACACGTCGCCCGTGTCCTCGGCGAGACGGCCCAGCGCGGTGAGCACGTGCGCCCGGGTGGCCGTGAAGCCGTGCGATCCCGCCCCGGCCAGCGCGGAGCCGAGCCGCCTGGACGCCTCGCCGGCGTTCCCTTCGAGCCGGGCCAGGTTCCCCAGCCGGAAATGCACCCACGCCGACAGCTCCGGCCTGCCCAACCGTCGGTCGAGCACGCCCACGCGCTCGTAGCCGGCGCGGGCGCCCTCCACGTCGCCGGCCCGCAGGCGCGCGTCGGCCCGCCTGCCCAGCACGTCCACCAGCTCGTCCAGCGCGCCGAGCTCCTCCAGCCGGTCGATCGCCTGCTGCCACAACTCCATGGCACGCGCCCAGTCGCCGCGCCAGGCGGCGATCACGGCGAGCCAGTCGAGCGCCTGCGCCGTACCCCACCGTTCGCCCAGCGCGCCGAAGTCCGCGAGCACCGACTCCAGCCGGCGTTCCGCCTCGGAGACGGAGCCGTCGACCAGCGTCAGCAGCGCCGCGCCCAGCCGTTCGAGCGCCCGGCTCCACGGGTCGGAACCCAGCACCCGCCGCCCTTCGGTCCCTTCCCGCGGCGGGCCGGTGAACATGCCCCAGAGCGCCACGCCGAAGCGGTGACGCATCGGCCCGTCCAGCGAGCCGACGATCGTGCGCGCCCGCTCCCAGTGCGGCGACCCGGCATCGGGTACGGCGTGCAGGACGGCCAGCACGTACTCCTCCTCAAGCCCGGCCGGCGGCCCCGCGGCGGCCGGGTCGAGCAGCCTGACGGCGTGCCGGGTGGCCTGGCCGCGCCGGCCGCTCAGCCACCAGTACATCGCCAGCGCCGCCACCAGCCGCCAGGCCGTCGGCCTGTCGTGGGTCACGCTCCAGCGCAGCGCCGCCTGCAGGTTCGTGTTGTCGGCCGACAGCAGGGCCAGCCAGCGCAGCTGCTCGGACCCGCAGAGGTGGTCGTCGGCGCGGCGGGCCAGCTCCAGGAACCAGGCGGCGTGGGCCTGCCGCAGCCGGTCCTCCTCGCCGGCCTCCGCCAGCCGCTCCAGGCAGAACAGCCGGATGGTCTCCAGCATGTGGTAGCGCTCACCGTCGCTCTCGACCAGCGATTTGTCCACCAGATCCGCCAGCTCCGCCCGGCCGGCCGGGTCCGCCGGATCGGCGCAGACCCGCTCGACCGCCGCCGCGTCCGCGCCGCCGGCGAACACCGCGAACCGCCTGGCCAGCGCCTGTTCTCCCGGGGTGAGCAGGCTCCAGCTCCACTCGACGGCCGCGTACAGCGTCTGGTGGCGGGCGGCCGCCGTCCGGTCGCCGCGCGACAGCAGCCGGAACCTGCCGTGCTCGGCCAGCCGGGAGGCGATCTCCGCCACGGAGAACGTACGGACTCTGGCCGCCGCCAGCTCGATGGCCAGCGGCAGGCCGTCGAGCGCCGCGCAGATCCGCAGGACCGCGTCGAGGTTGCCCGGGGTGAGCACGAACCCGGGCCGTACGGCCGCCGCGCGGTCCGCGAACAACCGGACCGCCGGGTAACCGAGCGCCTCGCCCGCGGACCCCCGCGGTAGGTCGGTCGTGAGCGGCGCGGTGGGCAGGGGGCCGAGGGTGACGAGATGCTCGCCGGTGATGCCCAGCGGCTCTCGGCTGGTGGCCAGGACGGTCAGGCGGGGACAGGCGGACAGGAGACGGCGGGCCAGCGCGGCGGCCTCGTCGATCACGTGCTCGCAGTTGTCGAGGACGAGGAGCAGATCCTGCCCGGCCAGGGCCGCCACCAGGCGTTCCACCGGGTCGGGTGGAGCGGGCGCCGGGAGCGCGGGCTCCCGCAGCCCGAGCGCCCCGAGCACCGCCTGCGCCACCGGCCGGGCCCGCTCGCCGCCCTCGTCATGACGGGCGGGCGGCGGGACGTCCGCGAGGGACAGGTCGGCGAAGCAGGTCTCGCCGGCGCGGCGGGTGGCCGCCTCGACGGCCAGGCGGGTCTTGCCTGTGCCGCCGGGACCGACGATCGTGACCAGTCGGGTGGCGCGCAGGGTCGCCAGGCGGGCCAGCTCGTCCTCGCGCCCCACGAAGCTGGTCAGCTGCGCGGGCGGGCCGGTGCGGGCCGGGCGCTCCTTGGGTTGCTGCCCCCGCAGGATCGCCAGGTGAAGCGCCGTCAGCTCGGGTGACGGGTCGGCGCCGAGCTCGCGGGCCAGCAGCCGGCGTACGTCGTCGAAGACGGGCAGCGCCTCCGCCTGGCGGCCGGCCGCGTACAGCGCCCTCATCAGCAGCCCGCGCGGACGTTCGCGCAGCGGATGCGCCGTGACCAGCTCGCGCAGCGCCGCCACCGGGTTGCCCTCGGGCAGGGCCAGCTCTGCCTCCAGCAGGTCCTCCGTGGCGGTGAGGCGCAGCTCCTCCAGCCGTACGGCCTGCGGACCGGCGAACGGCGCGTCGGCCACGTCGGTGAGCGCCGGGCCTCTCCACAGGTCGAGCGCCTCCCCGAGCACGGCGGCGGCCGGCGCGGGCCTGCCTGCGGCCAGCAGCCGGCGTCCTTGCCTGGAGAGCCGTTCGAAGCGGTGGGCGTCCACGTCGTCGGGCGAGACCGCCAGCCGGTAGCCGGACCCGTGGAACTCGATCAGCCCGCCGGGAAGGCGTCGCCGCAGGCGGGAGATCTGCGCCTGGACGGCGTTGGCGGCCCCGGAGGGCGGCCGGTCGCCGTACTGGCCGTCGATGAGCCGTTCGACGCTGACCAGCCGGCCCGCGTCGAGCAGCAGCATCGCGAGCACGGCGCGGGGGCGGGGACCGACGGCTGAGACTTCGCCGCCGTCGGGCGAGCGCACCACGAGTGGGCCCAGGATGCCGAACTGCACGAATCCGATTGTCTCCCTTCACCCGACCGGCCGGCACCCGCCGGTCAGGGCGCGCCGTTATCGCGCGACAGGCTCCTTCGGCTGTTCGGGGGCCGGCAGGTCGAGGCTGTCGCGGAGCTTGACCGGCTTGAGGAAGAGCGCGGCGATCACGCCGACCACGGCGATGGCCGCCGAGATCAGGAAGATGCGGCCGGTGGCGTCGCCGTAGGCGGTGCTCACGATGGTTCTGAACGGCTCAGGCAGCGCCTGGATGTCGAGTGTGCCGGTGCCGCCCGCCGCCGCCTTGGCCGGGTCGATGCCCGCCTTGACCAGCCCCTCGTTGATGCCGGCCGTGACGCGGTTGGCGAGGACCGCGCCGAGCACGGACACGCCGATGGTGCCGCCGAGCGAGCGGAAGAACGTGATCGCGCCGCTGGCCGCCCCCAGTTCGCTGAGGGGGACGGTGTTCTGGATGGCGAGGACGAGGTTCTGCATCGACATGCCGACCCCGGCGCCGACCAGCACCATCGCCCCGGCGATGAGGAGCAGCGGGGTCTGGTGGTCGATCGTGGACAACCCGAGGAAGCCGGCAGTGAGCACGATGGAGCCGACCAGGATGTACGGCTTGACGTTGCCGCTCCGCGACACCATGCGCCCGCTGATCGTCGAGGAGATCAGCACGCCGAGCATCATGGGGATGGTGAGCAGTCCAGCCTCGGTCGGGCTGTAGCCGCGGCCGGTCTGGAAATACTGGCCGAGGAAGACGGAGCCCCCGAACATGGCCATGCCGACCGCGAGGCTGGCGATGATGGCGAGCGCGGGGGTGCGCCGGCGTACGACGTGCAGCGGCACGACGGGCTCCTTGACCACCGACTCGACCCAGGTGGCCGCCACGAGCAGGAGCGCGCCGCCGCCGGCCATCGCTGCGGTCTGCCAGGAGAGCCAGGCGAACGAGTTGTCCACGAAGGTGACCCAGATGAGCAGGACGCTGACGCCGGCGGCGATCAGGGTGGCCCCGACGTAGTCGATCTTGACGTCGGGGCGGCGTACGGAGGCGACGTGCAGCGTCTTGTGCAGCATGAAGAAGGCGATCACGGTGAACGGCGCCGCGATGAAGAAGCACCAGCGCCAGCCGAGCCAGGAGGTGTCGGCGATCAGCCCGCCGAGCAGCGGCCCCGCCACGGTGGCGACGGCCATGACGCCGCCGAGGTAGCCGTTGTACCGGCCGCGGTCCTTCGGGCTGATCATCGCCGCGATGACGACCTGCACCAGCACCTGGAGTGCGCCCATGCCGAGGCCCTGGAGCGCGCGGAAGGCGATCAGCTGGGCGGTGTCCTGGGCGAACCCGCAGGCCAGCGAGCTGACCATGAAGATCCCGATGGAGATCTGGAGCAGCAGCTTCTTGCTGAACAGGTCGGCCAGCTTGCCCCAGATCGGCGTCGACGCCGTGGACGCGAGCAGCGACGCGGTCACGACCCACGTGTATTGCGACTGGGTGCCTTTGAGCGCGCCGACGATCTGCGGCAGTGCGACCGACACGATGGTTGCGCTGATCATGGCGACGAACAACACGAGCAGCAGCCCACTCAGGGCCTCCATGATCTGCCGGTGCGTCATCGGTTCCGGAGCAGCCGGAGCCGTGGGTGCGCTCACGCACGACCTCCCCTAAGGTCTCGGGTAAATAGATGCCGAGTGGGCAACTTTTCTCATTGAGCATATATTCCCGGACGGTAGAGTGAGCGGCCTATGGAGACCACGGTGGGGCTGCGTGAGCGCAAGAAGGCCGCGACGCGGCAGGCCGTGCACGAGGCCGCGCTCCGGCTCGTGGTCGAGCACGGGCTCGACCACGTCACCGTCGAGTCGATCGCCGACGCGGCCAACATCTCGCGCCGCACGTTCTCCAACTACTTCGCGGGCAAGGAAGACGCCGTCCTCTACGGCGAGGAGCAGCGCTTCCGCACCCTCGTACGCAAGGTCCGCGCCCAGCCGCCCGCGCTCAGGGCCTGGCAGGCGCTGCGCGGCGCGACCGAGGAGCTCTACCGGGAGATGGGCGAGCCCGAGCGCGAATGGGCGCAGCGCACCCGGCTGGCCCGACAGCACCCGTCATTGCTGGCCCGCCAGCTCGCCAACCACGCCGCACTCGAACGCGACCTTTCGGAGGCGCTCTCCGAGCGGGAGAGCGGCGTGCCGCCCCCCGTGATGGCGGCGGCCTTCCTGGTGGGGCTGCGCCTGGCCGCGCACCTGTGGAGCGACGAGCAGGAGTCCCGCACGCTCATCGACGTGATGAACGAGACCCTCGACCACGTCGCCCGGCCCTTCACCTGACGGACTTAGCGCAGGCTCCACCACGGGGTCTCGCCCGTGCACCCGTGTGCGCGGGCCGCGCCGCCGGTTCACTGGACGGCATGACGATCACACGGATGGTTCCCGGCCGCTGGGTGGAGGGCACGGGGGCGGTGCTCGGGCCGCCGCTCCTCATCGCCGGGGCGCTCGCCAGGATCGGCGAGGACGACTTCTTCCCCGGCCAGCTCGCCGCCTACGCCGCCGATCCCGGCCGGATGGCCGTGTCCTACGCCCTGTTCACCGCCGGCGTCGTGCTGCTGTGGCCGGCGGCCACCGGGCTGGCCCGGCGCATCGCCGCCACGCACCCCGGCCTGGCCCGGTGGGGAGCCACGCTGGTCGTGCTCGGGCTGTTCGGGCGGGTCTTCCACGCGGGGGTGAGCCATCTGGCTTTCCAGCTGGTGGACGTGCTCGGGCTGGAGGCGGCCCGGCGGGCGGTCGCGGACACGTACGGCGCCTTCCACGTCTTCAAGGCGGTCAGCGTCTGCATCATGGCCGGCTGGGTCGTGCTCGCCATCGGCGCCTACCGCTCCAAGGCACTCGGGACCTTCAGGTGCGTGGCGCTGGCACTCGGGTCGGCGCTGCCGCTGGGCGTGCTGAAGGGCACCAGCGACCCGATCTCGCTGGCCGCCCTGGCCGGGCTCGCCGTCGCCCTGGTGCCCTTCGGCGTCGGCGTTCTGAAGAACGGCCCCGCGCCCCGTTGGTGGGCCGTTGCCCTGACCGTGGCGCTGGTGCCGGGCGCGTACGTCCTCGGGACGTACGGCTGAACCGCCCGTAGTTCAGCCACCTGATGGCGTACGGGTGAGCGCCCGCTTGAGGATCTTACCCGTGGGGCTCAACGGCAGCTCGTCGACGAACGACAACCGCCGGGGGTATTTGTAGGCGGCCACGCGTTCCTTGACGAAGTCGCGCAGGTCCTCGCGGGTCACCGGCGCGC
The DNA here is from genome assembly GCF_004348345.1 of Nonomuraea longispora. Taxonomy (GTDB): domain Bacteria; phylum Actinomycetota; class Actinomycetes; order Streptosporangiales; family Streptosporangiaceae; genus Nonomuraea; species Nonomuraea longispora. Next base: position 14,049 of record NZ_SMJZ01000136.1, on the reverse strand, counting down.
GCAGGGCGACCGCCGCCTCGATCTCCTCGCCGAGCTCCGGGTGCGGCACGCCGTACACCGCCGCCTGGCGCACGGCGGGGTGCTCGTACAGGACCTCTTCGACCTCGCGCGGGTAGACCGTGTAGCCGCCGCGGATGATCACGTCGCGGCGGCGGTCGACCAGGAAGAAGTAGCCGTCCTCGTCGACCCGGCCGAGGTCACCGGTGTGGAACCAGCCGTCGCGGACGGCCTCGGCCGTGGCGGAGGGGTCGTTCCAGTAGCCCTTCATCACGTTGGGGCCGCGGACGACGACCTCGCCGATCTCGCCGGGCGGGACCTCGGCGCCGTCCTCGTCGACGATCTTCATCTCGACGCCCCTGATGGGCCAGCCGATCGAGCCGGGCCTTCGGTGGTGGCCGGCGCGGTTGGTCGCGGCGACGGGGGAGGTCTCGCTGAGGCCGTACCCCTCGATGATCTCGCAGCCGAACCGGGTCTCGTAGGCCCGCAGCACGTCGAGCGGCAGCGCCGCCCCGCCGGACGCGCAGACCCGCAACATCGACAGGTCGGAGGCGCCGGGATGGTCGAGCAGCGCGATGAACATGGTCGGCACGCCCTGGAAGACCGTCACGCCGTCGCGCCTGATGACCTCCAGCGCGCGGCCCGCCTCGAAGCGGCGCAGCAGCGTCAGCCGCGCGCCCGCCTGCACGGTCGCGTTGAGCGCGCAGGTCTGCCCGAACGTGTGGTAGAGCGGCAGCGCCCCGAGCACCACGTCGTCCACGCCGAGCGCGTGCATGCGGGCCACGGTCGCGGCGTTGACCGCCAGGTTGGCGTGGGACAGTTCCACGCCCTTGGGCCGCCCGGTGGTGCCGGAGGTGTAGTGGATGACCGCGGTGTCGTCGTCGCGCGTGGCGGCGACGTCGCGGTCGGGCGCGACCTGGCGCAACAGCCTGCGGAACTCCTCGGGCACGACGAAGAAACAGTCGGCTTTCGTCCCCGCCGACCCCGCCTCCGCCGTCTCGGCGAACGCGTGCCAGGCGATCAGCAGCCGCGCCCCGCAGTCGCCGAGGTACGCCGCGATCTCGCGGCGCTTCAGCAGCGGGTCCAGCGGCACCACCACGGCTCCGACCCGCAGCACCCCGTAGTAGACCACGCCGAACTCGGGCACGTTGGGCAACATGATCGCGACCCGGTCGCCCGGGCCGATCCCGCGGCAGCGCAACAGCCCCGCGAGCCGGGCGCTCAGCTCCTCGAGCCCTCCGTAGGTGAGCTCCGCCTCGTCCAGGGTGAGAACCGCTCTGCCACCGAGCCGCTCGGCGGTGGTGAGGAGCCGGTCAGCGAGGTTCATGGAAAGACCGTACGTCCGCTCTCCCACGCCCCTCATTGGTCGCGGTGGCCAGTCTTTCCCGGCCGGAATTGGTCGGCAGGGAGTCCTGGAGAGCGATCGCGACGAGCAGATCGACGAGATCGCTGATGGAGCGCAGGCTCCGCCCGGTGCGCTCCTGGATCCGCCGCATGCGGTACTGGGCGGTGTTGGGATGGATCTGCAACCGCTCGGCCGCGGCCCGCAGGTTGAGGTCGGCGGCGGCGAACGCCCTGATCGTGGCCGTGAGCACGCCGCCGCGCGCGCGGTCCTCCGACAGCAGCGCCGTGATGCGCGGGTCGACCAGGTGGCGGGCGGTGTCGTCGGCCTTCAGCGCCAGATACTGGAACGGCGTGATCCGCGGCAGCGCGGCCACGCCGCCCTCCTCGGGCACGAAGTCCAGCACCGCCCTGGCCTCCTGGTAGGCCTGCGGGATCTGCGCGGGGCCAGCCGCCACGGTGCTGACGCCCATGGCCAGCCGGACGCCCTCGCCCGCCAGGCCCTCCAGCACCTCCTGCAGCCGGTCGCAGAGCCCTCCCGGGTCGGCGCCGGGGCCGAGCACGGGGATCGCCACGATCTCCGACTGGCGTACGACGGAGAGCGTACGCGTGCCGTTGCCGCCGGTCCTGGCGATGGCCGCGCAGGCCGCGTGGCGCGCGTCGGCCCCCCGGTCGGGGCCGGTCGTCACCGCCGAAGGCGAGCCGGCCAGCGCCGCGACCACGACGAGCAGCTGCGTGCGGGCCGCCAGGCCGTGCGCCTGCGCCGCGGCCAGTTCCCTGCCGCGCGTCGGCACCCCACCGGCCAGCAGCGTCTCCAGCAGGTCGCGGCTCTCGCGGACCGCCTCGGCTGCGGCGTACTGCTGGAACTCCATGTACGCGTTGGCCGCGTGCGTGCTGGCGAAGTCGCAGTAGCGCATCAGCGGGGACGCCAGCGACAGCGCCGCCTCCCGGCCGGCCGGCGTGTGCCCGGCCCGGTCCACCACCGACTGCCAGAACACCTGCTGCCCGACCCGGAACGCGTTGATGTAGTCGGCCAGCTCCACCCCCGCCCTGGCCCTGCGCATCGACGCCCGCCGGGTGAAGGCGATGTCCTCGAACGTGACCGTGCGCTCCTCAAGGAGCACGGCCAGCTTGGCGCGGTAGTGCTTGACCACCTGGTCGCGCACGTCCGCGTGGAAGTCGGGGCTCTGCGCCGCGTAGGCGGGGATCTCGTCCCGCATGGTGGCGACCGCGGCGGCGGCCAGGGACCGGAGGTCGCCGAGCAGTTCGGAGAGGATGCGGTTGCGTTGCGCGCGGACCGCCTCCGCACCAGTGAGCGTTTCCGTGCTGGAACCACTGGACATGCCGGGATGATCCATGGCCATCGGCGGGCGGTCAACGGGCGTAACCGGTATGAGACCCACGCTGTGCTCAGAGGACAACTCGCCTGAAACATCTTGGGTCACCGTGCCCAATGCGGCGCTTCACGGCCGGATCCTACGCTGAGCCCAACTTCAGAACATTGTTCTCCAGGAGGCCGGATGCTGGAGGTACACGATCTTACCGTTCGCTTCGGGGGCATCACGGCGCTGGACGGCGTCGGCTTCGGCGTGGGGCGCGGCGAGATGGTGGGGCTCATCGGGCCGAACGGCGCCGGCAAGACCACCCTGTTCAACTGCCTGACCCGGCGGTACGAGCCCGGCTCGGGAACGATCACGTACGAGGGCGGCGACCTGACGGCCGTGGCCCCGCACGCGATCGCCGGGCTCGGCATCGCGAGGACGTTCCAGAACCTCGGCCTGTTCCCGCGCCTGTCCGTACGCGACAACGTGCTCGTCGGCGCGCACCACCGGGGCCGCGCCGGCTTCCTGTCGGCCGGGCTGCGGCTGCCGGGCGTGCGCCGCGAGGAGCGTACGCTGCTCGCCGACGCGGACGGGGTGCTGGAGCGGCTCGGTCTCACCGGGGTGGCCGGGCATCCGGCGACCGGGCTGCCGTTCGGGACGCTCAAGCGGGTCGAGCTGGCCCGCGCGCTCATCGGCCGCCCCCGGCTGCTGCTCCTCGACGAGCCGGTGAACGGCCTGAACGCGGCCGAGGTCGAGGAGTTCGCGAGCACGCTGAACGCGCTGCGCACCGAGCACGACCTGACCGTGATCGTGGTCGAGCACCACATGGGGTTCGTCATGGGGATCTGCGAGCGCATCGTCTGCCTGGACTTCGGCCGCAAGATCGCCGAAGGGCCGCCCGCCGAGGTGCAGCGCGATGCCGGCGTCATCGAGGCCTACCTGGGGACGGCGCCATGACCCACCTGGTGGTGAAGGACCTGACGGCCGGATACGGCGACGCCCGCGTGCTCCACGGCGTCGGCCTGACCGTCGGCGAAGGCGAGATCTGCGCGATACTCGGCCCGAACGGCGCGGGCAAGACCACGCTGCTCAGGGCGCTGTCCGGCATGATCAGGGCGCGCGGCACGGTCACCCTGGGCGGCGCCGACCTGACCGGGCACCCGCCCGACACGCTCGCCCGCCAGGGCGTCGCCCACGTCCCCGAGGGGCGCGGCACGTTCATGCCGCTCACCGTGGAGGAGAACCTGCGGCTCGGCGCGTACGTCCGCAGACGCGGACCCGAGCTGGAGGCCGACCTCGACCGCATCCACGGCTATTTCCCGGTGCTGAAGACCCGGCTCAAGCAGGCCGCGGGCAGCCTCAGCGGCGGCGAGCAGCAGATGCTGGCCATCGGCCGAGCCCTCATGTCGCGCCCCCGGCTGCTGCTGCTCGACGAGCCGTCGCTCGGTCTGGCCCCGCTGGTCACCCGGGAGTTGTTCCGCATCGTCCAGGCCATCAACGCAGAGGAGCGAACCACCGTGGTCGTCGTCGAGCAGAACGCCCATCTCGCCCTCGGCATCGCCCAGCAGGCGCACGTCCTGGAGACCGGGCGGATCGTCCTGTCGGGCACGGCGGAGGAGATCAGGGCCGACGAGCAGGTCGCCCAGTCCTACCTCGGGTACCGGGTGTAGCCGATGGCCGGATTCCTGCAGCAGCTCGTCCAGGGGCTCGGCGCGGGCGCCGTCTACGCCAGCCTGGCCCTCGCCCTCGTGCTGATCTACCAGTTCACCGGCATCGTGAACTTCGCCCAGGGCGAGCTGGCCATGTTCTCCACCTACATCGCCTGGCAGCTCACGGCCGCCGGGCTGCCGTTCTGGCCGGCGCTGGTGCTCACGCTGGCGGTGTCGTTCGCGGGCGGGATGCTCATCGAACGGGTCATCATCCGGCCCGTCGAGGGCGCCCCCGAGCTGACCCTGGTGATCGTCACCGTGGGGCTGTTCATCTTCGTCAACGCCGCCGCCGGGTGGATCTGGACGTTCCTCATCAAGGACTTCCCGAACCCGTTCCCCGCCGGCGCGCTGGAGGCGGGCGGGATCAGCATCGGCTTGTCCACGCTCGGTGTGCTGGCCGTCGTGGGCGTCGTCATGGGGCTGCTGTACCTGCTGTTCCGGCACACCAAGATCGGTCTCGGGATGCGTGCGGTAGCCGCGAACCCCGAGTCCGCGCGGCTGGTCGGCATCCGGGTGGGCTGGACGCTCGCCCTCGGGTGGGGGCTCGCCTCGACCGTGGGCGCGGTCTCGGGGGTGCTGGTGGCGCCGCTGCTGTTCCTCGAACCCAACATGATGGGCGGCGTCCTCATCTACGCGTTCGCGGCGGCCACGCTCGGCGGGTTCGACAGCCCGGTGGGCGCGGTCGTCGGCGGTCTGATCGTCGGCGTCGCGGAGACGCTCGCCGGGGCGTACGTCGGGTTCATCGGATCCGACCTCAAGGTCGGGGTGCCGCTGGTGATCATCCTCGGGGTGCTGCTGCTGCGGCCTCAGGGCCTGTTCGGGCGAGCGGTGGTGGAGCGGGCATGAGCAATCCCACGGAGACGGACGCCGCCCAGGAGCGGACCGCGGCGCCGCCCACACCGCCGCGGCCCGCCGAGTGGTGGCGGTCGGCGCGCCGGCAGTGGGCCGCGGCGGCCGTTCTGGCCGCGGCCGCCTGCTACGCGCCGTTCCAGCTCGTGCCGTTCCACGTCTTCCAGCTCACCATGGTGCTGGTCTACGCGGTCGCCCTGCTCGGGCTGAACCTGCTGGTCGGGCACGCCGGGCAGATCTCGCTCGGCCACGGCGCGTTCTTCGCCGTCGGCGCGTACACGGCCGCCATCCTGTTCGACCGCTGGGCGCTGCCGTACCCGCTGACCCTGCCCGTCGCGGCAGGGGCGGCGTTCCTGCTCGGCCTGGCGTTCGGGGTGCCGGCCATGCGGCTGCGCGGCCTGTACCTGGCGCTCGTGACGCTCGCCATCGCGATCTTCCTCGTCCCGCTGCTCAAGCGGTTCGAGGAGCTGACCGGCGGCTCGATGGGGCTGACCCTCGCCAAGCCCGCGCCGCCCGCGTGGAGCGGGCTGGCCGAGGACCAGTGGCTGTATTTCCTCACCCTGGTCGTCGCCGTCGCCGCGTTCCTGCTCTGCGTCGGCCTGCTGCGCTCTCGCGTCGGCCGGGCGCTGCACGCCATCAGGGACAACGAGGGCGCGGCCGAGGTCATGGGCGTGCGGCTGTCGGTGCACAAGACGCTCGCCTTCGCCTGGAGCGCCATGTTCGCCGGAACGGCCGGCTGCCTCTACACGTGGGTGATCGGGTTCGTCTCGCCCGACTCGTTCACCGTCAACCTGTCGATCACGCTGCTGGCCGGCCTGGTCGTCGGCGGGCTCGGCTCGTTGTCCGGCCCGGTGCTCGGGGGCTTGTTCGTGATGTTCGTGCCCGGCATCGCACAGGACATCAACGACGCCGCGCCCGGCGTCATCTTCGGCCTGCTGATCATCGCGGTGATGTACGTGGCCCCGACAGGGCTGGCCGGGCTGGCCGGGCGCTTGCTCAGGAAGATTCCCCGGAAGGAGTAAGAGGGATGCGACTATCTGCGATCGGCTGTACGGCGCTGCTCCTGCTCGCCGTCGCCGCATGCGGGGGACGGGACCAGGGCGGTGCCACGGGCACGGCCACGTCGGGCGGCCAGTGCCAGGGGCAGCAGACGACCGGCATCACCGACACGAGCATCAAGCTGGGCGGCATCTACCCGCTGTCCGGCCCCGCCTCCGCCTACGGGGACATCCCCAAGGGCATCAAGGCGTACTTCGACTACGTCAACGCCGAGAAGAACGGCATCGGCGGGCGCAAGGTCGAGTTCGTCGTCCGCGACGACGGCTACCAGCCACCGAAGGCCGTCGAGGAGGCGCGCAGGCTGGTCGAGCAGGAGCAGGTGTTCGCCCTGTTCCAGACGCTCGGCACCCCTTCCACCACGGCGACCTGGGACTACGCCAACCAGCGCAAGGTGCCGCAGATCTTCGTCGCCACGGGCGCCTCCAAGTGGGGCGCCGACACCGAGCACCCGTGGACCATCGGCTGGCAGCCCAACTACATCTCCGAGGCCCGCGTCTACGCCCAGTACCTCAAGCAGGAGCGGCCGGACGCCACGGTCGCCGTCCTCTACCAGAACGACGACTTCGGCGAGGACCTGTTCGGCGGCTTCAAACGGGCCATTGAGGGCACCCAGATCAAGGTCGTGGCCGAGCAGAGCTACGAGGTGACCGACCCCAGCGTCGACCCGCAGATGCGCAACCTCGCCCAGTCGAAGGCCGACGTGATCCTGAACGTCACGACGCCCAAGTTCGGCTCGCAGGCGCTGGCCGCCGACGCCAAGAACACGAAGTGGAACCCGCTGCACATCGTCAACAACGTCGCCGCCTCGATCACCGTGCTGAAGCCCGTCGGCTTCGACAACGTCCAGGGCATCGTGTCCAGCACGTACTACAAGGACCCGAACGACCCGACGTGGCAGGACGACGCGGAGATGAAGCTCTACAAGCAGAAGATGGAGCGGTACGCGCCGGGCGCCGACCCCAACGTGCCGTACCACACCTTCGGCTGGGCCGTGGCCGCCAGCTTCCACAAGGCCATGGAGACGGCCGCCTGCCCGACCCGCGAGGGCCTGCGTGACTCCGTGCGCAACATGAAGGGCATCGCGGTCGACATGCTGCTGCCAGGCGTGACGATGGACACCGGGCAGGGAGACGGGTTCCCGATCGAGTCGATGCAGCTCATGGAGTTCAAGGGCGAACGGTGGGAGCTGTTCGGCGAGGTGATCGACACGCGCAAGGAGTTCGGTCCGCTGACCAGCTGACCCGTCAGGTCGCGGCGACGATCGTGCCCGCCGCGACCAGCCGGTCGACGGCCTCGGAGACGGCATCGAGCGCGGTGTGGCGGGGCCGGTGGCCCAGCAGCCGCGCCGCCTTCTCCATGCCGCAGTGCGGGCTGTGCGCGATGTGGTCGTACGTCACCTTGGCGTCCTCCTCCGTCACCGTGGTCCGCCACTGCTCCCACGGCAGGTACGTCAGCCGCGCCTCCTGCCCGGTTGACCGGCACCCAGCCCGGCCCGGTGATGTGGCCGGGATGGATGATCGTGGCGGGGAAGCCGTCACGGTGCGCCCGGTTGAGCAGGTAGGCCTCGATCGCGGCCTTCTGCCGGCCGTATTCGGCGATGGGCCGGCGCGGCAGGTCCTCGGTCGCCGGCACCCGCATGCTGGGGCCGTGCACCCAGATCGTCCCGCAGTGCAGGAAGTGCCGCACCCGGCCGGTCAGCGCCTGCGCGAGGTGCCGGGCGCTGTCCTCCGTGAAGCAGATCAGGTCGATGACGACGTCGCCGCCGAGCTCCGCGACGCGCATGCGCACAGCGTAGACCTCCGGTCGGTCACCGTTGCCAGGGGCGGTCCGGATACGCTCCTGCTGTCCAGTTTTCGGAGGTTATGGCTTGTCGGGGGTTGTCGCGGCGTTCGTCGCTCTGGTGTCCGTTGCCGTGCTCGGCTATCTCGTCGGCTGGGGCGGGCTGCTGCGGGCCAGCGACGAACTGGTCCTGTCGCGGCTGGCGTTCTTCGTGGCGACGCCCGCGCTGATGTTCGCCACCGTGTCGCGGGCGGACCTGGGCTCGCTGTTCTCGCCGGTGCTGCTGACCCAGATCGTCGCCGTCGCGTGCGTGCAGCTGGCGTACGTGCTGGTGGCGCGGATGATCTGGCGCAGGGACCGGCGCGAGACGACGGTCGGCGTGCTCGCCGCCTCCTACGTCAACGCCGGGAACCTGGGCATCCCCATCGCCATCTACGTGCTCGGCGACGGCGCTCTCGTCGCGCCCATCCTGCTCTTCCAGATCCTCGTCCTCACCCCCGTCTCCTTCCTCGTCCTCGACAAGGGCGCCAGGTCGGTCCGTGCGGCGCTGCTGCTCCCGCTGCGCAACCCCCTCACGGTCGCCTCGCTGCTCGGGCTGGCGTTCGCGCTGACCGGAACGTCGCTGCCGGTCACCTTCATGCGTCCGATCGAGCTGCTCGGGGGCGCGGCCGTGCCCGTCGCGCTGCTCGCCTACGGCCTCAGCCTGTACGGCTCCCAGCGCGCGCCCGCGACCCCCGGCGAGGGCGGCGTCGGGAAGGAGGTCTTCCTGGTGATCGCGCTCAAGTCGTTCGTCCAGCCGGGCATCGCCTACCTGACCGCCCGCCTCGCCCTCGGGCTGGAGGGCGGTGACCTGCTGGCGGCGACCCTGTTCGCGGCACTGCCCACGGCGCAGAACATCTACGTGTACGCGGTCACGTACGACACCGGACGGCGGCTCGCCCGCAGCGCCGTACTGCTGACCACGGGGTTGTCCATCCCGATCATGACGGCCATCGGCGCGGCCCTGGGCTGAGCCCGCCACTCACCCCGACCGCTCGCGCAGGGTCGCGACGCCGTCGCCGTCGAGCTCGTCGCAGTGGGCGGCGCGCCCGGTCATCGCCATCACCAGCGCCAGCGTGGTGCCGGAGACGAGCGGCCCCGAGCCGGTGGCGAAAGGACCGTCGGTCGCGGCCAGCCGCAGACCGCCGATCCGCCCCTTGGCGAGCACGACGAGATCGGAGGTCTGGTAGTAGCGCGCCACGCGGGTGAGCGTACCGATGGGGTGGTCGCGGCGGATGCCCAGCGGCCGGCGGATGTCCTCGCCGTGCACGATCGTCTCGCCGAGCATCGCGATGGCGGGGAGCGGCGGCGAGGTCGTGCTCGTGACGGCGCGCCGGAAGCCGTCCAGCGTGTCCTTCGGGGTCGCGCCCAGGTGCTCGGCCAGCCGCATGGCCACCTGCTTGTCGAAGTCGAACCTGCAGCGGATCACGCCCGCCAGCCACCGCAGGGGAGTGAGGCTCGCCCCGGACGCGAGGTGGGCGAGCACCTCGCGCACGGGCAGCGCGGCGCACAACGACGGCGTCGCCCACTGCTCGTCGGTCAGATCCGCCAGATCCGCCGCGAGGGCCGCCCGCTCGGCGTGGATCAGCGGCCAGACGTCTTTGCCGTGCTTCGTCATCGTGGGGTGCTCTCCTGCTGTGGGTGCGGGTGCCGGGGACCGGCTGGTACGGAGAGCAGACTCCCGTACGCGGACAAAGTAATCGCTACCGGGCAGAAATCATCGGCATCCCCCGCTGGTCGGCAAAAGGGATCTTAGGTGTGAAAGGTATATTTCGCCGGGCGATGCAGGGAGAACATTTACGTATATGCGTATGATCGCTCTAGAGGGTGCCCGCCCCGGTTGTTACGGTTCTCGCGATACCGCGACTATCCAGGGGGTTTTATGGGCAAGTCCTCGACGGTCCCACTGCACATGCGGCGGGTGGAGTTCGGCCCTTCGCCGGAGCTGACGGCCGCGCGCGACGACGAGCGGGTCAAGCGCATCACGACGGTGTTCGGCGACGAAGCCTGGCTCGTGACCCGCTACGCGGACGTACGCGAGGTCCTGGGCGACTCCGAGCGGTTCAGGATCGCGCCCCAGGGCATCGCGCGGCTGCCCGGATCGCCGAAGATGACCGAGGAACAGCTGGCCAAGGTGCGCGCGGGCAACCTGCTCGGCGTCGACCCGCCCGAGCACACCCGGCTGCGCAGGATGCTCACCGCCGAGTTCACCATCCGCCGCATGCGCCGGCTGGAACCGCGGATCAAGCGCATCGTGGACGACCACCTCGACGCCATGGAGGCCGCCGGCGCACCCGCCGACCTGGTGCCGTCGTTCGCGTTGCCCATCCCGTCGCTGGTGATCTGCGAACTGCTCGGGGTGCCGTACGAGGACCGCGACACCTTCCAGTACCGCACCAGCAGGATGCTGGACATGACGGTGCCGGGCGATGAGCGGCTGCGCATGCAGTTCGAGCAGCGCGCCTACATGGAGCAGCTGGTCAACCGCATCCAGGCCGACCCCGGCGAGGAACTGCTCGGCATGCTCGTCCGTGAGCACGGCGACGACCTCACCACCGACGAGCTGGTCGGCATCGGCGGCCTGCTGCTGTTCGCCGGGCACGAGACCACCTCCAACATGCTCTCCCTCGGCACGCTCGCCCTCCTGCGCCACCCCGACCAGCTCGAACTGCTGCGCAAGGAGCCCGAGCGCATCGACGCCACCGTCGAGGAACTGCTGCGCTGGCTCAGCATCGTGCACTCGGGCACCACCAAGATCACGACGACCGAGGTCGAGATCGGCGGCCAGGCCATCGGGGCGGGCGAACTGGTGATCTGCTCGCTGCCCGCCGCCAACCGCGACCCCGGGCTCCTCCCCGACGCCGACACGTTCGACATCACGCGGGGCGCGCCCGGCCACCTCGCCTTCGGCCACGGCGTACACCACTGCCTCGGCGCCCCGCTGGCCCGCATGGAGATGCGCATCGCCTTCCCCGCCCTGCTCCAGCGCTTCCCCGAACTGCGCGTCGCAGACGCGGGCACGAACTTCCGCTCCTTCAGCGTCGTGTACGGCATGACCGCGCTGGAGGTCGCCTGGTGAACGCCCCGTTCACCAGGTGACCGGCGTACAGCCGGCTGATCCTTCGCAGGCGGCCCTTGCACCGGCTACGAGAACCTGGAGCGGGCGGTGGCGCTTCGCCGGCGTTGGGAAAGTGTCGGCCCGGCCGGATACCGTGCAAGCGTCATGTCCCAGGACGTCACGTCGCACGAGCTGATCGGCAGGGAGCACCCTGCCGCGCTGCTGCATGCCGAGGTCTCCAGAGCGATCGGCAGCCACGGCGGCCTGGTGCTGGTCACCGGCGAAGCCGGCATCGGCAAGACCACGCTGGTCACCAGCGCGGCCCGCGAGGCCAGGCGGCAGAGCGCGCTGGTCGTCGGCGGCGCCTGCTGGGATTCCGGCAGCGCGCCCGGCTACTGGCCCTGGGTCCAGGTCATCAGGGCGCTGCGCCGGGTCGCCGAGCCGCAGGAGTGGGCGCAGGCCGAGGAGGCCGCGGGCGGCAGTCTGGCTGCGCTGCTCGGCGAGGCGCAGGGCAGCGAGACCCCTGACGGCTTCCGGCTCTACGACGCGGTCACCTCGGCCCTGGTCGCGTTGGCGCAGCGGCGTCCGGTGGTGATCGTGATCGACGACCTCCACGTGGCCGACCCGGCCTCGCTGCGGCTGCTGGAGTTCGCGGCCCAGCAGACCTGGTTCGAGCGGTTGCTGCTGATCGCCACCTACCGCGACGCCGAGGTCGAGCCGGTCGACCATCCGCTGCGCGACCTGCTGGCGCCGCTCGTCGCCAGAGCCACGACCATCTCGCTGACCGGGCTCGACCTGGCGGGCGTCCGGGCGCTCATGACCCGCACCGCAGGCCACGAGCCGCCCCCCGACCTGGCCGCGGAGGTGCACCTGCGCACCGGCGGCAACCCGTTCTTCGTCGAGCAGACCGCCCGGTTGTGGCGCAGCGGCGGCTCTGTCGCCGCCGTCACTCCGGGAGTGCGCGACGCGCTGCTGCGCCGGCTGTCGTTGCTGCCCCGGTCCGTGTCCGAGCTGCTGCCCGCCGCCGCCGTCCTCGGCAACGAGTTCCACCGTCAGGTGCTGGCCGCCGTCGTCGCCGAGCCCGTGGCCCACGTCGACCGGCTGCTGGAGCTGGCCGTGGTGGCCAGGCTCGTGGTCGCCAAGGGCGGCGGCGTGTTCGCGTTCGCCCACGATCTGGTGCGAGAGACGCTCTACGACGCGCTCGACGACCCGCGCGACCTGCACGGCGCCGTCGTCGCCGCCCTCGACGGCTCGCCCGGCCTGGCGGGCAGGCTGCTCCCGAGCGACCTGGCCAGGCACGCCTGGCTCGCCGGTGACCGCGTCGATCCGGGGCGGGCGATCGACCTCACGCTCGCCGCCGCCCACGACGCGAGGGGCCGGCTGGCCGGCGAGGAGCAACTCGGGCACCTGCGCCGGGCCTACGACCTGAGCGCCGCGGCCGACCCGCGCAGACGCGCCATGATCGCCATCGATCTGGGCAGGGAGCTCGCCCACCTCAACGAGCGCGACCAGGCACGACAGGTCCTCGACGAGGCCGTCGCGATCGCCCGTGACCTCGACGACCCCGAGCTGCCCGCCCGCGTCGCGCTCACCTTCCACGCCCACTACGGCCTCGACCAGGCCCGCGACCTGCTGAAGACGGCTCATGCCCGGCTCGTCGGCGGCCAGGTGCCCGACGAGCGGCTCGCCCTCGACCTGATCTTCCACCTCGCCGCCCACGCCAGGCGGGGCGGCGACGACGAGGCGCTGACGTTCAGCCTGTGGGCCCACCACGACATCATCTGGGGCCCCGGCACGGCGGGCGAGCGGCTGGCGCTGACCGGCGAGCTGATCGGCGTTGCCCGGCGCACCAACGACCGCGAGCTGGAGCACTTCGCCACCGCGCTGCGCTGGGTCGCCATGATCGAGCAGGGCGACCCCCGTTACCTCGACCACTTCCACGACTACGTCGCGCGGAGTCGGCGCAGCGGCCGGTCACACCTCACGATGACCGCCGACATCGACGCCGGCATCCTCGCCGCCTTCGCCGGTCGCTTCGCCGAAGCCGAGTCACTGCTGCCCCAGATCCGGTCGGTGTCGCACCACGATCACTTCATCGCCATGATCGACCACCACGTCTGGGCGATGTTGTGGCTTCAGGGCCGCACCACGGAGCAGCAGCAGGTGCTCCACGACCTCAGAGGCGCGGAGCATCCGTGCGTAGCGGTGCTGGAGGCGCTGACCGCCCTGCAGGCCGGCGACCTCGACCTGGCGCTTCGCCACTTCGCCGACGGCGAGCCGCGCCAGCGCATGGCCAGACCGCTGTGGCTGCGCTTCCAGGCGCAGATCGCCGCCGCCACCCGCGACCCCGAGCTGTGCGCCCAGGCCAGGGCCGCCCTGGAGCCGCATCGGGGGCGCTGGGCCGTGTCGTTGTTCGGCTGGGACATCAGCGGCCCCTACGATCTCTGGCTGGCCATGGTCGACGCCGCGGAGGGGCGATGGGACACCGCCGTCGAGGAGTTCGCGGCAGCCTGGCGCTCCGCCGACCTGATGCGGGCTCGGCCATGGTCCATCCTCGCCCGCGCCCACCTGGCCGACGCCCTCCTTGCACGAAACGCCCCCGGCGACGCGAGCGCAGCCCTGGACCTGCTCGGCGGGGTGCGCGAGGAAGCCGCCGAGCTCGGCATGCACCACGTCCCCGCCCCGGCCGCTTCCCCATCCGGCCACTCATCCGCGACTGCCGGCCAGCCTGCTGCCGCAGCCGGCACCCCGCAACCGCCGGACCACGCGGCCCGCGGGCGGTCCGAGACGGACGACACAGCCGGCGGAGCGACCGGGAGGGACAACGCGATCGACGCAGGCGGCGCGGTCGATGGGCAGCCGAAGGAGGTTACGGCGGACAGTGCGGTCGGCGGGG
>NZ_SMJZ01000135.1 GCF_004348345.1 Nonomuraea longispora | reverse complement strand
CCAGCGTTCGTTCGAGGTGGAGCTGTCGTGGCGGCCGCCCCCCGACGTGCTGGTCATCTCGGGCGGACACAACGACCGGCGCTGGCGGACCGGCCGCGTCGAAAGGGCCGCCGAGCGGCTGCTGGACGTCGTGCGCGGCCACTGGCCGGACACCACGATCGTCATGGTCGGCCCCATCTGGCTGGACACCGCCCCGGCGAAGGCGTACGCGGTGCGCGACGCCTTGGCGCAGGTGGCCAGGCGCAACAACGTGACCTTCCTCGACCCGATGGCCACGCGCTGGCCGCCGGAGGCGGTGCTGCCCGACGGCGTGCATCCCACGGCCGCCGGGCACAAGCGCATCGCCGCCTGGCTGGCGGCGCAGTTGGTCTGACTACCAGGGGCCGTACGGGCCGCCGCCGCGCCCTCCGCCCATGCCCTTGACGGCCGGCTTCACGTCGACGATGTAGACGGTGGCCGCGATCACCGCCGCGATCGAGAAGATGCCGATGCCGATGCCGATGAACTGGGTGTCACCGACGATCAGGAACGCGTTGAAGTAGCTCCATGCGCTTCCGGCGGAGAACAGCGTGGCCAGCACGAGGATCAGCAGCCAGAGGTTCTTCTTCAGCTTGCCCGCCGAGACGAACGCGTCCGTCGGGACACGTAGCGCGTGCACCAGCGCGTAGACCGACATGCCGACGATGACGGCGGCGATCACCAGGAACAGGAGGTTGAACACACCGTTGATCAGATTCATAGTCGTTGGCTCCGCCTATACGCCGCGAGGAAATCGGCTTCAGCCTAATAGGCGCCCCTGGCGCGCGGGCACCCGGAAGCGGAAAGGCCCGCCTCTAATGGGGTCATCGCCGTGCGGCCGGCCGGAGGAGCGGCATGACGATGTCGTCGATGATCTCAGTCACCGTCTCGGCCGGCAGCGGCCCGCGTGACATCAGGTATTCATTGCGTAGCAGGTCGATGGGCAGCCTGAGGATGCGTGCGGCCGGCAGGCCGGGTTCGATCTGGCCCCGGTCGGCCGCGCGCCGCAGGATGACCCGGGTGACGTCGTGCACACCCTCTCCCATCACATAGGTCCGCACCTCGTCGAACAGGACGGCATCGTTCCGGCTGTCGGTGATGAGGCCACTGATGAGATCGCCGGGCAGCAGGTCGAACACCTGCCGGATCCGCCCCAGCAGAGCGACCAGGTCATCACGTACGTCACCGGTGTCCGGCACGTCGGCCGTGGCGGCGAAGCGTTTCAGCGCTGCGAGGAAGAGCTCCGGTTGGTTCTTCCAGCGCCGGTACAGGACGTGCTTGCTGGTGCCCGCCCGTCTGGCGATGTTGTTCATGGTGGCCTTGGCGTATCCGGCCTCGCGCAGTTCGTCCCAGGCCGCCTCGACGATGGCCTCTTCCAGCGTGGATCCCCTGCGCCGTCTTGTCTGATCCATTGTCCCGCCTTGCTGGGAACCGTGAGTTCCTTATACTACTAGGACATGTAAGGACCCAACGGTTCCTTATCGTCTTGAGAGAGAGTGGACATGGACACGGATGCCTACACCACCATGCGCTTCGAGCGGAGAGGCCAAATCCTGACAGTCTTCTTCCGCGACCCCGCCGAGGCGAACACCTCAGACCTCGCCATCCACGAGGAAGTCGGCCGCCTCTTCCACGACCTGCGTGAGGAGCGCGAAGCAAGGGCGATCGTCCTGACCGGCTCTGGGCCGGCCTTCTTCACCGGGCTGAAAGACCCGGTCGGCTCACTGCTGTGGCAACGCGAGCAGGGACTGCCGGTGATCGACGCCGGCCGGCAGGTGGCCAGGCGGATCGTCTGGGATCTGCTCGACGTCGAGATTCCACTTGTCGCCGCGCTCAACGGCGACGCGACCGGCCTCGGGGCGACGATCGCGCTGTTCTGCGACGCGATCTTCATGGCGGACACGGCGACCGTCGCGGACCCGCATGTGCGGATCGGCGTCGTCGCAGGCGACGGTGGCGCGGCCATCTGGCCGATGGTCATGGGACCCGCCCTGGCCAAGCGCTACCTGCTCACCGGCGATCCCGTCACCGCGTCAGAGGCCGCCCACCTGGGCCTCGTCACGCACGTGTGCCCCGTCGGCGAGGTGCTGCCCGCGGCGACCGCGTTCGCCCGGCGCCTGGCCGCAGGCGCTCCCCTGGCTGTGCGCTACACCAAGATGGCCGTCAACCGGCTGCTCAAAGACACCATGGCCGGGGCGATCGAGCAGGGCCTCGCCCACGAGTTGCTGACGTTCACGAGCGAAGACATGGTCGAGGCGCTCACCGCCGCACGCGACGGCCGGACGCCGGCCTTCCACGGCAGGTAGCCGGGCGGTCGTCCGCTCAGGGCTAGAGGTGAGCGAGCGGGCGCGCGATCTCCCCTTTCCGGCCCCCGGGTCGGCGATGTGGATCCGCTCGTGCAGGTGCCACGCACGTCTGGGGGCGCCGCCGATGTGATCGGCGGCGCCCCCATCGTTCTGGCCGCCCGTGAAGGGCGGGCCTTACGGCTCGGTCAGGACCCGGCCTTGGTGGTGCGGGTCTTCCTGGCCGGCCGGACGGGCTCGGCGGTGGCGGGCTCGGCGGCCTCCGACACCTCTTCGAGCTCCAGCGCGGCCTCGCCGGACGTCTTGCTGACGACCTTGCGGCCACGCGCGGCGAAGTCGTCGTAGACCTCGGTGGCCTTGTGGGTCAGCTGGTCGGCGTAGCCGCGGGCCTTCTCGGGAAGCTCCCTGGCCAGGCCCTCGGCCTTGCCCGCGACCTCGCGGGCCCTGACGGGAAGCTCCTGCGTGAACTCGCGGGCCTTGACCGGGAGCTCCTGGGTGAACTCGAAGCGGCGCGACTGCAGCTTCTGCAGCTGCTCGGGCAGCTCGCGCAGCTTCTCGACGGCGTAGTCGCCGACACCCGCGACGGCGTAGAACGGCTTGGACTCGGTCAGCTTCTTGACCTCGGTGGTGAGCGGCATGGGTTAACCTTCCTTGGTTTCCTGGGTGACGTTGCCGTTGCCGGAGGGCGCCGCGTAGGGCTCAAGTGCGGCGAGAAACTCCTCGGGCAGCGGTTCGTCGTCCGTTTCGGGGCCGCGCTGGGGATGAGCATGCTGGGAGGTCTGCTCGTCCCCGGCGGGCGCCTCCTTGCGGAACGACTCGTAGATATCGATCAGCACTTGGCGTTGCCGTTCGGAGAGAAGCGGGTCGGCCCTGATCGCGGTGATCACGTCGCTCGGCGGCTCGCGGTCCTCGATGAGGCCCGCCTGCACGTAGAGCGCCTGCGAGGAGATGCGCAGACCTTTGGCGATCTGGTTGAGGATCTCCGCGCTCGGCTTGCGCAGTCCACGCTCGATCTGGCTGAGATAGGGGTTCGAGACCCCCGCCGCCTCAGCCAGCTGGCGAAGCGAGATCTTCGCCTGCTGCCGCTGGTCGCGGATGTACTCGCCGATCGAGCCGACCTTGGGTAGTGCCATGCCTGTATTCTGCCTCGCGCTGCTTGCAATTGCAAACGCTGTGATTAACTCCAGCAAGCACTAGAGCGGGATGACCCACAGGAACGGCGTGGCGGTGAGCAGACCCACGGAGAGCGCGATGAATCCGTAGCGGGCCGGTGCTGCCAGCTCGGGACCCGGTTTGATCAGGCGGTCGACCCGAGCCATGACGTGCTGGGCGTGCACGCCCAGCATGCCCTGGGGCGTCGGCATGGCGCCCGCCGTGCCGAACCTGAGCAGCGCCGTCGCCAGCCTGCGCGGCGAGCAGTAGCGGCGGGCCCGGTCGTCGGCGGCCATCTCGATGAGCAGCTCCACCTGTGACTGGGCGTCGGCCACCACCTTCGACCAGGGCAGCGCCCTGCGCAGCGCGGCGAACGGCAGCAGCACCAGGTCGTGCCGCTCGCGTACGTGCGCCGACTCGTGCGCCAGCACGGCGGCCAGCTCGTCCTCGGACAGCAGCTTGAGCGCGCCCTCGCTGACCACGACCTGCGAGCGCAGCCCCGGCACGCAGTAGGCGGCGGCGCCGGGATGGTCGAGCACCCGCACACCGGGCACGCCGGGATCGTCACGCGAGATCAGCGCCAGCACCATGCGGTGGCGGCGGCGGGCCCGCAGCGCCTGCACGCCCGCCATGATGAGCACGACCACCAGCACCGCCAGCGCGGTGAGGCCCGCGATCAGGGCGAGCACGTGCAGCGGGTCCCACGCCTCGGGCGGTGTCTCGCCCCGCCCGAACGCGATCAGCCCCTGCAGCACTCCTGTGCCGTAGGGCTGGACGGCGAAGGCGAGCATCGCGCCGGTCGTGGCCAGCCCCCAGGCGAGGCCGAGGGACTGCCAGACGATGACGGCCAGCCGGGGGGCGCGGGAGGTCCACCGGGCCGTGGTGAAACGCCAGGAGCCGAGAGCACACGCCGTGGCGAGCGCCGCCAGCACCGCTGCCGTGATCACTCTTCCTCCAGCTCCGTGAGGACTCTTCGCAGGATCTCCGCCTCCGTGCCCGACACAGCCTGGGCGAAACGGGTCAGGGCGGCCGATCGGTCACCCGTCATGTCCAAGGCTTCCAGCATAAGCTCAGCGATGTACGCGTCGCGGCTTTCCGCCGGCTGATATCTCCACGCGCGGCCGTCACGGGTGCGCTCCAGGAACCCTTTGCGGGTGAGCCGGTCGAGCACCGTCATCACCGTCGTGGGGGCGAGGTCGCGGTCGGCAATGAGCCTGCCGACCTCGCGGGCGGTCAGCGCACTGCTCTGCGCCCAGAGGATGTCCATGATGCTGCGCTCAAGCTCGCCAAGACCCTTCACGCCTTTCAGGGTAGCTCTACAACCTGTCGAGCTGGCATTCGGGGCGTGTGACCTTGCTGACGCGCCGTGCCGGGCGGGGGTTCGTCAGCCGCGGGGCGCGTACATGATGACCGCCACGCCCAGCAGGCAGATCAGCGCGCCGGCGACGTCCCAGCGGTCGGGCCTGAACCCGTCGACGACCATGCCCCAGGCCAGGGAGCCCGCGACGAAGACCCCGCCGTAGGCGGCGAGCACCCTGCCGAAGTCGGCGCTCGGCTGCAGCGTGGCGACGAAGCCGTACAGGCCGAGCGCGACGATGCCCGCGCCGATCCAGACGGCACCGCGGTGCTCGCGCACCCCTTGCCAGATCAGCCACGCGCCGCCGATCTCGGCGAGCGCGGCCAGCACGAACAGCAGCACGGACTTGGCGACGGTCATAACCGCCGAGGTTAGCCAGCCCGGCGGCGGCCATCCTCGGAAGGATGGAGATCACGCTGGTTCTCGGCGACGCGGCGCGGATCGCCCTGGAGGCGGTGCGGCAGGCGGAGACGTCTGCGGCGAACGTTTGTGCTGTTCGACGACCGGGCCTGCGCCGCGTTCGCGTCCCCGCTCCGAACGCCCTAGCGGGGATCGACCGCCGTCCACGGCAGCGTCAGCTCGCCGAGCCGCCACCTCGCGGGCCCGCCCAGCGGCGGACTCAGGGGCACCGGCCACGACGCGGCCAGGACGCGCACGGCGGCCAGCCACCGCTGCCGCCGTCCGTGTGCCCCGTAGGGGGCGCTCACCGCCCACGCGTGGTCGAAGTCCCGCAGGAACGTATGGATGCGCTCACCCGGCACGTTGCGGTGGATAAGGGTCTTGGGCAGCCGGTCGGCCAGGTCGGACGGCCGTTCGAAGGCGTCGAACCGGGCGGAGAAGGTGATGGTGACCGGCCCCTCCCCGGACACGCCGGCCCAGACCGCGCGCCGCCCGTTCTCCGACGAGGTGCCCTCCACGAGCACGCCGCCGGGGGCGAGGCCGCCTCGGAGCACGTCCCAGTAGCGCCAGGCCTCGCCCTCCTCGTACTGCCTGAGCACGTTGAACGCCCGCACCAGCGTCGGCGGGCGGGCCACGGGCAGCTCGAAGCCGCCCAGCCGGAACGTCAGCCCCTTCCGCTCGTACGGCTTCGCCCTCGCCACCCGGGCCGGGTCGATCTCGATGCCCACCACCTCGACTCCCGGCGCCACCTGGCGTAACCGGGTGAACAGCTCGAGCGTCGTGGTGTGGGAGGCGCCGTAGCCGAGGTCCACCACCAGGGGGCGGACCGCGGCCCGCAGCCGCCCGCCGTGCACGGCCGCGAGCCAGCGGTCTGATCGCCGCAGCCGGTTGTGCCCGGTCGTCCCCCTCGTGATCGCCCCGACCGGCCTGCGGGCGGGGGACCTGCCCATCAGGCGGCCGCCACGCGGGCGGGCTCAGTCACTGACGCGGTGGATCCTGTGCTGCGCGGCCTGGGCGCGGGGGCGGATGACCAAGCGGTCGATGTTCACGTGGGCCGGGCGCGTCACGGCCCAGGCGATCGCCTCGGCCACGTCGTCGGAGGTCAGCGGGCCGGGCACGCCTTCGTACACGCGGGCGGCGGCCTCCTCGTCGCCGCGGAACCTGGTGACCGCGAAGCCCTCGCTGCGCACCATGCCGGGCGCGATCTCGACGATCCGCACCGGCTGCCCGAGGAGTTCGAGACGGAGCGTCTCGACCATCGACGTCTGGGCGTGCTTGGCCGCGCAGTAGCCGCCACCCCCCTCGTACGACACCAGCCCCGCCGTCGAGGTCAGCATGACCAGCACGCCGTCCCCCGACTCGATCAGCCGGGGCAGCAGTGCCTGGGTCATGCGCAGGGAGCCGAGCACGTTGGTGTCGTACATCCGCTGCCAGTCGTCGAGCCGGGCCTCGGCCACCGGTTCGAGGCCGAGCGCGCCGCCGGCGTTGTTGACCAGCACGTCGCAGCGGTCGAGCGCGCCCGCCAGCGCGTCGACCGACTCCTCGGAGGTCACGTCGAGCGTCACCGGCGTGACCGAGGGGACCTCGGCGGCCAGCTTGTCGAGCCGGTCGCGGCGCCTGGCGCCCGCCACCACGTCGTATCCCTCGCCGGCGAGCCGGCGCGCGGTCGCCTCGCCTATTCCGCTGCTGGCGCCCGTCACCACGGCTGTTCTCCGCATGCCCTCATCCTGCCAGCACCGCTGATCCGCGCCCGTGGGCGGGCCCGCCGGAGTTGTACCCCGACTGTGACTATCTGACGGGAATGTCGCAAATATTTGGAAGGTTGTCATTGGTTCGGAGGTGGTGTCGAGTGAGGCGACGACGGGTCCACCGGGTCGCGACCATCAGCATGCACACGTCCCCCCTGGACCAGCCCGGCACGGGCGACGCCGGCGGCATGAACGTGTACATCGTCGAATCCGCCAGACGGCTGGCCCAGGCAGGCGTGGAGGTGGAGATCTTCACCCGCGCCACCGCCCGCGACCTGCCCCCCGTCGCCGAGCTCGCTCCCGGCGTCCTCGTCCGCCACCTCACCGCAGGACCGTACGAGGAGATGGACAGGAGCGACCTGCCCGGCCAGCTCTGCGCGTTCCTGTCGGAGGTGCTGCGCACAGAGGCCATGTACGAGCCCGGCCGCTACGACGTCATCCACTCCCACTACTGGCTGTCCGGCCAGGTCGGCTGGCTGGCCAAGGAACGCTGGGGCGTGCCCCTCGTGCACACGATGCACACCATGGCGAAGGTCAAGAACCTGCTGCTCGCCCGGGGCGACAGGCCGGAACCCCAGGCCCGCGTCGTGGGCGAGGAACAGGTCGTCGAGATCGCCGACCGCCTGGTGGCCAACACCGCCGACGAGGCGCGCGAGCTCGTCGACCTGTACGGCGCCCCCGAGCAGCGCGTCGCCGTCGTCAACCCCGGCGTCAACCTCACCGTCTTCAGCCCCGGCTCGCAGGACGCGGCCCGCCGCCGCCTGGGGCTGCCGCAGGACGCGCACGTACTGCTGTTCGTCGGCAGGATCCAGCCGCTCAAGGCGCCCGACGTCCTGCTGCGCGCCGCATCACGGATGCTCATCGACGACCCGTCGCTGCGTGAGCGTCTGGTGGTCGCCTGTGTCGGAGGCCCTTCGGGCAACGGCCTGGCCCGGCCGTCCATCCTCACCGAACTGGCGGCCGAGCTGGGCATCGCCGACGTCGTACGCCTCGTGCCGCCGGTCGCGCAGGAGGAGCTGGCCGACTGGTACCGGGCCGCGTCCGTGACCGTGGTGCCCTCCTACAGCGAGTCGTTCGGCCTCGTCGCCCTGGAGTCCCAGGCGTGCGGCACCCCCGTGGCCGCCGCGGCCGTGGGCGGGCTGCGCACCGCCGTGCGCCACGACGTGTCCGGCGTGCTCGTCGACGGCCACGACCCGGCCGTCTGGGCGGGGGCGCTGCGCCGCCTCGTCACCGGGTCCCGCCGCCGCGACGCGCTCTCCCGGGGCGCCCGCGCGCACGCCGCCGCCTTCGGCTGGCAGGCCACCGCCTCGCGGCTCATGGAGGTGTACGCGGCCGCCGTCGCCAACCTGCACAAGACGCCCGTGGCCGTGAACCTCTAGCACCCGTACATTGTTCTGGCCCGCCTATGCTGGGCTGCATGCGCGATGTCGTCGAAGCCGCGCTCAAGGCCGCGGACGTCTCCTACGAGGAGCCGCGGCCAGGAGCGTTCCTGGTCAGACTGCCCGGGCAGCACAAGCTCGCCACCATGACCTGGCTGATCGTCGGAGAGACGGTCCTGCACGTCGAGGCGTTCTTCTGCCGCCGGCCCGACGAGAACCACGCCGAGTTCCACCGCTGGCTGCTCGGCAAGAACGGCACGATGTACGGCGTGCACTTCTCCCTCGACCCCGTCGGCGACGTCTATCTCGTCGGGCGCGTTCCCCTGGCCGCCGTGGACGAGGACGAGATCGACCGGCTGCTCGGCTGCGTGCTGACGTACGCGGACGACTGGTTCGACCGAGCCCTTGAGCTGGGCTTCGCCTCGTCGATCAGGCGCGAGTGGGAGTGGCGGGCCAAGCGCGGCGAGTCGCTGGCCAACCTGCAGGCGTTCGCCCGCTTCGCCGACCCGGCCAGGGCGGAGCGCCCCTAGGATTGGGCGTATGGCGACTTTGGTGCTGCTACGGCACGGCGAGAGTGACTGGAACGCGAAGGGCCTGTTCACCGGCTGGGTGGACGTGAGTCTGTCGGCCAAGGGCGAGGACGAGGCACGCCGGGGCGGCAAGCTGCTCCAGGAAGCCGGGCTCCGGCCTGACGTCGTCCACACCAGTCTGCTGACCCGAGCCATCCAGACGGCCCAGCTGGCGTTGGGGGCGGCCGACCTGCTCTGGCTCCCCGCCAAGCGCAGCTGGCGGCTCAACGAACGCCACTACGGCGCCCTGCAGGGCAAGAACAAGGCACAGACCAGGGAGGAGTTCGGCGAGGAGCAGTTCATGCTCTGGCGCCGCTCCTACGACACGCCCCCGCCGCCGATCGCCGACGACGACGAGTTCTCCCAGGCCGGCGACCCGCGCTACGCCCTGCTGCCCTCGGAGCTCATGCCCCGCACCGAGTGCCTGAAGGACGTCGTCGAGCGCATGCTGCCCTACTGGTACGACGAAATCGTCCCCGACCTCGCCGCCGGCCGCACCGTCCTGGTGGCGGCCCACGGCAACTCCCTGCGGGCCCTGGTCA
Source organism: Nonomuraea longispora (assembly GCF_004348345.1). Lineage (GTDB taxonomy): Bacteria > Actinomycetota > Actinomycetes > Streptosporangiales > Streptosporangiaceae > Nonomuraea > Nonomuraea longispora. Next base: position 15,772 of record NZ_SMJZ01000135.1, on the reverse strand, counting down.
AGCACCTCGACGGCATCGGCGACGAGGAGATCGCCGGCCTCAACATCCCGACGGGCATCCCGCTGGTCTACGACCTCGACGCCGACTACAACCCGGCGGTGCGCGGTGGGCGCTACCTCGACGCCGAGGCGGCCAAGGCGGCCATCGAGGCCGTCGCCAACCAGGGCCGCTGACCACCGACGAGGCGTCGGGCCGGGCCGGCGGTCAGGGGCGCGACCCCGTCACGAGGTAGACGACGTCCGCCGCCACCCTGACGGCGTGATCGGCGTAGCGCTCGTAATAGCGCCCGATCAACGTGATGTCGATCGCCGGCTCGACGCCGTGCGGCCAGTCCTTGGCCAGGATGTTCCGGAACAACCGCCGGTGCAGCCGGTCCATCGCGTCGTCGTCCTGCTCCAGCTCCAGCGCCGAGTCGACGTCCCTGGACGCCACGCAGCTGCCGGCCTTGGTGACGAGGTTCTCGGCGATCTGCCCCATCTCGACGATGGTCGAGCGGGTCTCCGCCGGGATCGCCGAGTCGGGGTGGCGAAGGCGGGCGACCTTGGCGACGTGGACGGCGAGGTCGCCCATCCGCTCCAGGTCGGTGCCCATGCGCAGCGCCGTGATGACCATCCGCAGGTCCACCGCGACCGGCTGCTGCCTGGCCATCAGCTCGAAGATCGACGCCTCGATGTCGGCGAACGTCGAGTTCACTTCCTCGTCACGGGAGATCACGCTCTCGGCGAGTGCGAGGTCGGCGTCGAGGAGCGCCGTGGTGGCACGGGAGATGGCTGAGCGGACGAGCCTGGTCATTTCGACCAGCTTGTCGGTCAGCGTATCGAGTTCTTCATGGTACGCGTCGCGCATGCCGCTCACCGTACGGGGGCGACGATGAACGAACTCCAACGCTCAGATGAACTTTCCAGGAAAGCCACGTTCATCCCCTGATGAGGGGGTCTGTCCTGCGGGAAAGGCCGCCTACCATCGAAGTCATGAGTGAGATGGCCATGAGCTTCGCGGCCCTGGCCGGGTTCGTCGTGGGCGCCCTGGCGGTCCTGTTCTACCGCAACCAGATCGAGGCCCCGAGCCGCACGGCCGCGAACGACGGCGTGGAGACGGGAGCGGCGCTGCCGCAGGGGGTGGCCTCCGTGCTCGCCGTCCTGCCGTCGTCCGCCGTGGTGCTCGACGCGCACGACCGCGTGCTGCGCGCCAGCTCGGCGGCGCGGGCGTTCGGACTGGTCAAGGGGGAGCGGCTGATGGCCGCCGAACTGCTCGCGCTGGCCAGGCAGGTGCGCCGCGACGGCGAGATCCGCGAGAGCGAGATCGACGTCGCCGGGCACAAGTTCGGCCAGGAGACCACGAGCTTCGCCGTGCGCGTGGCGCCTCTGGGCTCGCACGGCCAGGTGCTCGTGCTGGCCGAGGACCAGACCGAGCGGCGCAGGGTCGAGGCCGTACGCCGCGACTTCGTCGCCAACGTCAGCCACGAGCTGAAGACCCCGGTGGGAGCGCTGAGCCTGCTCGCCGAGACCATCCAGGACGCGGCGGACGACCCCGAGGCGGTCACCCGCTTCGCCGGTCGCATGCAGCTGGAGACCGCCCGGCTCAACTACCTCGTCCAGGACCTGATCACGCTCAGCAGGATCCAGGGCGCAGAACCCATCCCGACCCCCGGCCAGGTCTCCATCGACGAGGCCGTCAACGACGCCGTCGACCACTGCAACACCAGGGCCGCCGCCAAGGACATCACGCTCGTCACCGGCGGCACCGAGGGCCTGCGCATCTGGGGCGACGACGAACTGCTCGTCACCGCGCTGCGCAACCTGATCGACAACGCCGTCGCCTACAGCCCCGAGCACACGCGGGTCGTCGTGAGCGTGCGGCCCGCGGGCGACTCCGTCGAGATCAGCGTGAGCGACCAGGGCATCGGCATCCCCGAGGAGGCCCTGGAACGCATCTTCGAACGTTTCTTCCGCGTCGACGCGGCCAGGTCACGGGCGACCGGCGGCACCGGCCTCGGCCTCGCCATCGTCAAGCACGTCGCCGCCGCCCACGCGGGAGAGGTGTCCGTCTGGAGCAAGGAAGGGTCCGGCTCCACCTTCACGCTCCGCCTGCCCGCGTTCGGCGGCACGGCGGTGGCAGTACCACCCTCGATTCCCCTGGAGGCCGCCAAATGACCCGAGTGCTCGTCGTGGAGGACGAGGAGTCCTTCTCCGACGCCCTGTCCTACATGCTCCGCAAGGAGGGCTTCGAGGTGTCGGTCGCGGTGACCGGGCCCGAGGCGCTCGACACCTTCGACCGCAACGGCGCCGACCTGGTCCTGCTCGACCTGATGTTGCCGGGGCTGCCCGGCACGGAGGTGTGCCGCTCGCTGCGCCAGCGCTCCAAGGTGCCGGTCATCATGCTGACCGCCAAGGACAGCGAGATCGACAAGGTCGTCGGCCTTGAGCTGGGCGCCGACGACTACGTCACCAAGCCGTTCTCCTCACGCGAGCTGGTGGCGCGCATCCGCGCGGTCCTGCGCCGCCAGGGAGACGTCGTCGAGGAGTTGGAGACGGCCGTGCTCGCCGTCGGCCCCGTACGCATGGACGTCGACCGGCACGTCGTCGCCGTGCGCGGTGAGCAGGTGCAGCTGCCGCTCAAGGAGTTCGAGCTGCTGGAGGTGCTGCTGCGCAACGCCGGGCGCGTGCTGACCAGGGGCCAGCTCATCGACCGGGTCTGGGGCGCCGACTACGTCGGCGACACCAAGACCCTCGACGTCCACGTCAAGCGCCTACGCGCCAAGATCGAGTCCGACCCGTCCAACCCGCGCTGCATCCTGACCGTGCGCGGCCTGGGCTACAAGTTCGACGCCGTCGAAGGCTGACAACCCCTGTTCCGGTACGGCCGCCGTATCGGAACAGGGGTTCTCTGCTGCTCAGTGAGCTTCTTCCGTCGCCTCTTCGCCGGTCGCGGAGGGCGTAGGGGAGGGCGTGGGCGCCGGGGTGGCGTTGGGAGCCGGCGGATAGTCCTTGTATTCGCGGCTGCGCGTCACCACAGGCACGTGCAGCGACACGACGCCGGCGTTGGCGAACTGAAGGTCCAGCTTGATGCTCTCGCCGCCTCTGAGGCTCTTGGGGATCGACTCGAGCATGATCTGCGGGGTGGGCTTGCCGGTGTTGACGAGCCGGCCGACGGGCAGCTGGATCGGCGCGGTGATCTTGACCTCACCCATGTCGCTCGCGGTGATCTTCTGCAGGGTGTCGGGGGCGCCCGACTTGTTGAGGATGTTGAGGTAGACGGGGGCGGAGCCGCGCCAGGCGAGCTGCGCCCCGGGGTCGGGGCCGAGGATGAACGCCTGCGGGATGTGAATGCCGCGCGTGCCGTATGCACCCTTTTCGATCAACACTTGCGCCTCGTTGGGGGCGTACGGCTGGTTGGTGGTGGCGTCGAATCCTGCCCCGCAGCCCGCGAGCACGGGGGCTGCCAAGAACGCGGCGGCTACGACAATCCAGCGACTGCTGGTCACGGGCGGGTTCTCCTTGGTCTTGCGCATGCGTGTGTGAGGCTCACCCGCATGTCTCGCGCATGCTCATGAGCCGCGCCCACCTTATCGACCCGAATGCATGGTCATATCCGCACCCCCGCAGGTCATTCGCTATGTCCGCAAATGCGATTCATACAGTTGAGCACTTGTCAAGCCCCAATATGCGGCTTTGACCTGCAGTTATGAGGATTTCACTGTTCCGGGAGGCTGTGGATGCGTGGTACCCTGGAGTACAGCGGAAGGGGTACTTGTCACATGACTTTCCAGGTCGGCGACACTGTCGTCTACCCCCACCATGGGGCTGCTCGGATCGAAGCAATCACGACGCGATCCATCAAGGGTGAGGAAAAGACCTACCTGGTGCTCAAGGTCGACAAGGGCGACCTTACCGTCCAGGTGCCAGCAGAAAACGCAGAACTCGTCGGTGTGCGCGATGTTGTCGGCCAGGAAGGCCTTGAGCGAGTTTTCGACGTCCTTCGGATGCCGCACACGGAAGAGCCGACCAACTGGTCTCGTCGCTACAAGGCCAATCTGGAGAAGCTCGCCTCCGGCGACGTGAACAAGGTCGCCGAGGTGGTTCGGGACCTGTGGCGGAGGGACCGCGAGCGCGGTCTGTCCGCGGGCGAGAAGCGCATGCTCGCCAAAGCGCGCCAGATCCTGGTCAGCGAGTTGGCCCTGGCCGAGAAGACCAATGAGGACAAGGCCGAGGCCCTTCTCGACGAGGTTCTCAACTCCTGAGCACGAATCTTCCACGGGTGGGCGTCGGAGTCGACGTCCACCCGTTCGCTTCGGGGCGCGAGCTCAACCTCGCCGGTCTGCACTGGCCGGGCGAGACCGGGCTCGACGGCCACTCCGACGGTGACGCCGCCGCGCACGCGGCCTGCGACGCGCTGCTGTCCGCCGCCGGTCTCGGCGATCTCGGCCGGCTGTTCGGCACCTCCGACCCGCGCTGGGCCGGGGCGTCGGGCGCCGCGCTGCTCGAAGAGACCGCGCGGCAGGTACGCGCCGCCGGCTACGAGATCGGCAACGTCGCCATCCAGGTGATCGGCAACCGGCCGAAGCTCGCGCCGCGCCGCGTCGAGGCCGAGATGGCTCTCGGCGCAGCCGTGGGCGCACCGGTGAGCCTGAGCGCCACCACCACAGACGGGCTGGGGCTGACCGGCCGCGGCGAGGGCATCGCCGCGTTCGCCACCGCGCTGGTGGTCAACCTTTCCTGAGCGCCGGGCGTCTTACGCAGGGACGCGTGAGGGTGTCCCGGCGGGCCGTCGCCAAGCCCGCCGAAGTCCGAAGGCGGCGGTTCGTCACTGGCGCGGTACGGACCGCCGCCTTCTTTTTGGGTAGTTTGCCTGTTCAACGGGTAGGTCTGCTCAGAGACATGTGAACGTCTCGGGGGGAGCTACACATGATCGGCGCGATAGTTTCGGCAGTAGTCATCGGCGCCATAATCGGGGCGCTCGGCCGGCTGCTGGTGCCCGGCAAGCAGAAGATGTCCATCGGCCTGACCCTCATCGTCGGCATCGTGGCCGCTCTGATCGGCACGCTGATCGCGCAGGCGTTCGGCTGGGCCGACACGAGGGGTATCGACTGGATCGAGCACATTCTCCAACTCGTGCTGGCGGTCGTGGGCGTCCTCCTCGTGACGCGCATGGGCGCCGGGCGCACCGGCCGTACCGGAAGAACCTAAGCCTGACCTGCCCGTTCGTCATATCTGCGCATAATCGCGGTAGATCGGGTAGCGAGCACCCCGTGGGAGTGAACCGCTCACCCTCACGGGGAGGTTTGTGTCATGACAATCCAGTCCATCCTCGGCGCCATCGTGATCGGTGCCGTGATTGGCGTAGTCGGCCGCTTGCTGCTTCCCGGCAAGCAGGCCATCGGCTGGATCCTCACCATCGTCGTCGGCATCGTGGCGGCTCTCCTGGGCACCCTGCTCGCGCAGGTGCTCGGTGTCGAGACCACGTCTGGCATCGACTGGATCGAACTGGTGATGCAGGTCGTGCTCGCCGTCGTCGGCGTCGGCCTCGTCGCGGGGCTACGCCGCGGCTCGAAGGTCTAGGCGGATTCACGTGGGCCCGCCCGGGAGAGCTCCCGGGCGGGCCTCCTGCTTCGTGAATCTTGGCGAGTCAGTCCTCCGGCGGGGTCGGGGTGCTGCGCAGCCGCTCCGCCGGCGCCGGGGTCTCCTCGTGGACCGCCGGGTGCGGGGCGGTGTCCTCCATGTCGCCCTCCGGCCTGGCTTCGTGCTGGTCGGCGGCCTCGGGGCCGTGGGCGGGGTCGGGGCCGTCGTCGACGATGACGGGCTGCGGCTGCGTGTCGGCGTCCTTGCCGGGGTCCTCGCCGGTGTCCTTGTCGGTGGAGCGGGGGTGGACGAGGACGTCCTCCGGCTTGACCCGATCGCCCCACCGGACGGGCCGTGTCGGGAGCTCCGGCCGGGGAGCTAAGTCAACGGGGTGGAGCTCCTTCTCCTCTTCCTCCTGCACGGGCCACTCCGACACCCGCGCCGAGACCGGCGCCGTCTCCGGCTCGGGCTGCGGCTCGGGCTGCGGCTCAGGTTGCGGCTCGGGTTGCGGCTTCGGCTCCGGCTCGGGTTCCGGAGCGGGCTCGGGAGTGGCGGCGGGGACCGGCGCGGTCGTCTCCGCGGCGGGCGACGGCCGGCCGAACGGCACGAGGTCCTGCTCCTGGGCCGGCTCGGCGCCGGCGTCGCCTCCAGGCCCGCGCCGGGCGTGCACGTGCTTGATCAGTAACAGCCAGAGCCACAGGGCCAGCGCCAGCATGACCCAGGGCGCCAGGGCCACGCCGATGGCCGTCTGCCGTACGTCGAAGGTGAAGCGCACCGCCGCGGCCACGTTCACCGCGGCGGCCGCCACGATGAGCAGGACCAGCACGAACGCCGCCTGCACGCGTACGAGCAGCTTGGCCGAGCGCAGCAGCAGCACGCTGATCAGCGCGACCGCCAGGAGCGCGTCGAAGGCCGCCGGATAGAGGTAGGCGAGGTCGTCGGCGGCCTGTCCGGTGACGGCCAGCGCGCGCAGGTCGTCGAAGGAGAGCACGCACGCGGCCCCGGTGAGGGCGGCGACGGCGAGCCCGGCGAGGGCGATGCCCAGGCGGCGGAGCGCAGAAGGGGGAGTCACGTCCATGGCGGTTGTGAGCCTACAGAAGAATGGAAGGTCAGACCGATCTAGGAGGACACATGGCTGTGCTGCCGGAAGATGCCCGCAAGCTCCTGGAAGCGCCGAATTTCGCGACGGTCACCTGTATCAATCCGGACGGCGGACCCCATTCGAGCGTGGTCTGGATCCGTACGGATGGTGACGACGTGCTCTTCTCGACCGCGAAGGGACGCGTCAAGCCGCGCAACTTCGAGCGCGACCCGAGGGCGAGCCTGCTCGTCATCGACCCGGACAACCCCTACCGCTACGTCGAGGTGCGCGGGCTGGTGACCATGACGCCCGACCCCGAGGGCGCGCTCATCGAGGAGTTGTCGCAGAAGTACCGCGGCCAGCCCTGGGAGGACAAACCGGGCATCGAGCGACTCGTCGTGAGGATTTCTCCGGACAAGGTCACGTTGCGCAGTTGATTCGACGCTCGGTAGGCACCCCGGAGGCGTTAGCCTTTCTTTCGTGAGCCTGCACATCTACGACACCAGCGCACGCGCCATCCGCGAATTCGTTCCGGTCGAAGCCGGCCGGGCGTCGATTTACCTGTGTGGGGCGACCGTGCAGGCTCCCCCGCATATCGGGCATATCCGCTCGGGTGTGAACTTCGACGTGCTGCGCCGCTGGCTGGCGCGTTCCGGATATGACGTGATGTTCTGCCGCAACGTCACCGACATCGACGACAAGATCATCAGGGTGTCCGCCGAGGAGGGCGTGCCCTGGTTCGTCGTGGCCGAGCGCAACCAGCGGGCCTTCACCTGGGCGTACGACACGCTGGGCTGCCTTCCGCCGACCGTCGAGCCCCGCGCCACCGGGCACATCCCCGAGATGATCACGCTCATGGAGCGGCTGATCGAGCGCGGGCACGCCTACGCCTCCCGCGGCGACGTCTACTTCGACGTGCAGTCCTACGCCGACCGCTACGGCTCGCTCTCCAACCAGAAGCTGGAGAACATGCGGCCCGCGGCCGACACCGACGACGAGTCGTGCAAGCGCGACTCCCGCGACTTCGCCCTGTGGAAGGGGGAGAAGCCCGGCGAGCCGACCTGGCCGACCCCGTGGGGGCCCGGCCGCCCCGGCTGGCACCTGGAGTGCTCGGCCATGGCGACGAAATACCTCGGGCCGACGTTCGACATCCACGGGGGCGGGATCGACCTGATCTTCCCGCACCACGAGAACGAGATCGCCCAGTCGCAGGCGGCGGGTGACGGGTTCGCCCGCCACTGGATGCACAACGGCATGGTCAAGATCGGCACGGAGAAGATGAGCAAGTCGCTCGGCAACTCCCTGCTGATCCCCGAGATGGTGCAGAAAGTCCGGCCCGTGGAGCTGCGCTACTACCTCGCCGCCCCGCACTACCGTTCCTCGATCGACTACTCCGAGGAGGCGCTGCAGGAGGCCGCCGCGGCCTACCAGCGCATCGAGGGCTTCGTCACGCGCGCCGCCGAGGTCATCCACGACGTCGACGCCGACGCGCCGCTCCCGCAGGCGTTCGCCGACGCGCTCGACGACGACCTGGGCACCCCGCAGGCGCTGGCGGTCGTGCACGAGGTGGTGCGCGAGGGCAACGTGGCGCTGTCGCGGGGCGACAAGGAGGCGGTGGCCCGGCTGCTCGCCGAGACCCAGAACATGCTCGACGTGCTCGGCCTCGACCCGCGCTCGCCGCAGTGGCGGGGCGCGGGGTCCGACCTGTCGCCGGTGGTCGACGCGCTGGTGGCGGTGGCGCTGGAGCAGCGTAAGGCCGCTCGGGAGCGCAAGGACTACGCGGCGGCCGACGCGATCAGAGACCGGCTGAGCGCCGTGGGCATCACGGTGGAGGACACCCCGCACGGGCCGCGCTGGGAGCTGAGCCGCTAAGAGCGCGCTCAGGCGACCCTGGGCGTGGCGCGCATGCCGACGTAGACGCAGGGGGTGCCGTCGGCCAGCGTGGCGAACACCACGGGGAGATGATCCTCGCCGAAAGGGGCGCCCGAGGCGGCGAACACCGTCGGCGACACCGGCGTCAGGTCCGACTCCAGCGGATCGGAGAAGCCCTCCATGCCGTCGACGAACTCGTAGCGGATGCGCCCGCCGCGCTCGTCCCCCGTGATGGTCGTGACGACGCCGGGGCGCCTGTAGGTGCCCGTCCACGGCGCCAGGTCCACCGCGGGCGGGTTCGCCGGCGGGGCGAACGGCGGCGGCATCCGCACATCCGCGAGCTCGGCCAGCAGTTCGCCGAACAGGTCGGCGTACAACCGGCTGAAGGCGCCGCCGTTGGCCAGCAGCGCGACCGCCAGGCCCGCGTGCGGGACGACCCGCAGGTACGCGCGCTGGGTGACGGCGCTGCCGTCGTGCCCGTACCCGAAGACCCCGTTCCAGTCGTGCAGCGCCCACCCGAGGCCCCAGCCGTCGGCCGACATCGACCACCTGTCCGGGCAGCCCGCATGGCGGTGCTGCATGGCCGCGACCGCCTCGGCCGACAACACGCGCGTGCCGTCCGCGGCGAGGCCGCCGTCGAGGTGCATCCGAGCGAAACGGACGACGTCCCCGGCGGAGACGATGACCCTGCCGTACGGGCCCGCCGAGCGCGGCAGCAGGTCCCAGACCGGCGCGGGGCCGTCCGTGTGACCCATCGCGACGCGGAACCGCAGCGCCTCCTCCGGCAGCGTCATCGAGTGCTCAAGCCCGAGCGGGACGAACAGCCGCTCCTTCAGCGCACGGTCCCAGGTCTGCCCGGTGAGCACCTCGACGACGCGGCCCAGCACGACGTATCCGGAGCTGCCGTACGACAGCGCCGTGCCCGGCGGGCAGTCCAGCGGGACTTTCCTCAGCGCCTCGACGTACCTGGCCAGGCAGTCGTCACCCCGGCCGGAATCGTAGGTGAAGTCGTTGGTCATGCCGCCGGTGTGGGACAGCAGCCGCCGGATCGTGATCGCCCTGGTGGCCTCGGGGTCGGGGGTGCCGAACTCCGGCAGCACGTCCACCACCGGCGTGTCCAGCTCCAGGTCACCGGAGTCGACCAGGGACATCACCAGCGTGGCGGTGTAGGGCTTGGCCAGCGAGCCGGACAGGAACACGGAGCCGGTGGTCACCTCCACCCCGGTGCCTTCGTGCAGCACGCCGGAGGCCAGCTCGTGGACGCGGCCGCCGGTCATGACCGCCAGCGACGCGCCGGGCACGCCGTGGGCCGCCCGCAACTCGTCGAGCCGGGTCTGCCAGCTCTCGACGTCGAAGGACATGGGCTGTTCCCCTCTTGTCTGAAACGCCGTACGGTGTTCGGCTATTCCGCACACCGTACGTGTGTCCGTACGATGTGCGCAAGCCGTACACTGTGCGGAGGAAAGCTTCGGAGGGGAGACACATGCCGGCCGACGAGCAGCAGGTCCCATCGGTGTGGGCCCGGCCGCGCCCGCAGCGGCGCGACCACCCGGCGCTGAGCCGGCAGCAGATCGTCTCCGCGGCCCTCCAACTCCTCGACACCGAGGGCATCGACGCCCTGAGCATGCGCAAGCTCGGCACCCGCCTGAACGCCGGGGCCACCTCGATGTACACGCACGTGGCCAACAAGGACGAGCTGCTGGAACTCGTCGTCGACGAGGTCTACGGCGAAGTCGAGGTGCCCGCAACCGGCGATCCGGACGGCTGGCGTACGGCCATCACCGGCTGTGCCCACAGCCTCCGCACGACCATCCTGCGCCACCCCTGGATCGTGTCCGTGCTGGGCGAGACCGGCCTGGCCTACCTGGGGCCCAACGTCATGCGCCTGATGGAAAAGATGCTGGCCGTGTTCGAGGAGGGCGGATTCGGCCTGCAGGAGGCCGACCAGGCGATGAACACCGTGGTGGCGTACGTCGTCGGCATCTCCACCAGCGAGGCCGCCACCCTGACCGCCCTGGCCCGCAGCGGGCAGAGCGAGCAGGAATGGACCCAACGCCTGCTGCCCGCCGCCGAGGAGGCCGCACGCGACCATCCGCGGCTGCGCCGGCTCTACGCGGGGCAACGGGGACGGCGGGTGCGCGAGGACCGCGACGACGGCTTTCGCCTCGGGCTGGAATGCGTCCTGGAGGGGGTGACGGCCAGGCTCACGTCGACCGGCTGAACCCCGGCACTGTGGGCTGCGAGTCGCCCGGCTTTCCGCGTGGGCGCCGTTGCCCGGTAGCTTCGCGTGGGCGCGGTTGCCTGGGCCGAGCTGCCCCGCGCCCCGAGTACCCTTGATGCCATGGCAGCAGGCGGCAGGGGCTCGGGCAGGCCCGCGAAGAAGAAGGGCCCGTCCAAAGGCGCCGGAGGGCAGCGCCGCCGGTCGCTCGAGGGCAGGGGCGCGACCCCGCCCGCGGAGATGCGGCACTGGTACAAAGACAAGGCCCGCGCCCAGCGCGTCGCCCGCGAGGAGCGAGGAGACGGCCGCCGCGCCGCTCCCACCAAGGGCAGGCGCTCGGAAGACGCACCCGAATACATCGGGGGCCGCAACCCGGTGCTGGAGGCCCTCCAGGCCGACGTGCCCGCCAACGCCCTCTACGTGGCGCAGCGCATCGACAACGACGACCGCGTACGCGACTCCATCAAGATCGCCGCAGAACGCGGCATCGCCCTGCTCGAAGTCACCCGCGACAAGCTCGACCGCCTGACGGAAGGCGCCGTCCACCAGGGCGTCGCCCTCCAGATCCCCGCCTACGACTACGCGCACCCGTCCGAGCTGGTGGACATCGCGCACGACGCCGCCGAATCCCCGCTGATCGTCGCCCTCGACTCGGTCACCGACCCGCGCAACCTCGGCGCCATCGCCCGCTCCGCCACCGCCTTCGGCGCCCACGGCCTTCTCATCCCCTCACGCCGCTCGGCCGGCGTCACAGGAGGCGCCTGGAAGACGTCGGCGGGAACACTCGCCACCCTGCGCGTCGCCCGCGCCGCCAACCTGACGGCCGCCCTGCGCGACTACCGCGACGCGGGCCTGTTCGTGGTCGGCCTCGACGGCGCCGGCGACACCGACATCGGCGACGCCCAACTCCTGACCGAGCCGCTCGTGGTGGTCGTCGGCTCCGAGGGCAAGGGGCTCTCTCGGCTGGTACGCGAGCAGTGCGACGTGGTGACCCGCATCCCGATGCACGCATCCACGGAGTCACTCAACGCGGGGGTGGCGGCCGGGGTGGCACTGTACGAAGTCGCTCGTCACAGGCGTCGCCAGCGTCTACACTGATAGGCCGCGCCGACGTAGCTCAATCGGCAGAGCATCTGTCTTGTAAACAGAAGGTCAGGGGTTCGATTCCCCTCGTCGGCTCTGCAACATAAGGCCCCTGAACTGGTGTTTCCGGTTCAGGGGCTTCGCGTTTGTCAGGACAATATGGCGATCTTGCTAACACCCTTGCTAACAGGCTGCGCCCGGAGTGCGATGATCTTGGCATGCTCAGCGAAGCGCGGCGCACGTTGACCTTGAGCCTCTATCTCGGGGGACATCTGAGCGTGGCCACTACGGCGAGAGTTGTTCACCGGACCACTGATGGGACGCTCCTGTGGCTGGCAGCAGGGGCTCTTGTGTGGCGCGTGGATGTTCCAGATGGTGGCCACTTACGCGACGTCCTGCCCGAGGAACGGCCTGCCGAGGGGTATCCCCTGGTGAGGGACGAGTGGCGGCCACGCAACAACCTGGTCCACATGCCGGCGGATGCGGGGTACGCCGTGTGGTGGTTGTTCTCTGCCGAGATGGCTTTCGAGGGTTGGTACGTCAATCTGGAGCGTCGGGCGTATGAAGCCGATGCCATCGATGTGTTCGATCACGAACTGGACATCGTCGTGGATCCTGACCGTGTCTGGCGGTGGAAGGACGAGGAGTCCTTCGTATCGAAGATCGGCCATCCTGCGTATTGGTCTCTTGAGGAGGCATCATCGATTCGGGCTGAGGGGGAACGGGCGACACGTTTGATCGAGGCCGGTGCTTATCCGTTCGATGGCAGTTGGTGCGACTTCTCCCCGCCGAAGTCGTGGGAACTACCAGAACTGCCCCCTCAACCGCCGAGAGTTCGTGCCGACATGGATGAAGGCTCCCCCAGTGGAGGGGAGCCTTCAAGGTGGTGAGGCGGGTGTCAGGCTGAGTTCTTGACTGCATTCGCGAAGATGTCCGCTGCTGTGGCGGCCTGCTCGTGGATCACGTGGGCGTAGACGCGGAGGGTGATGGCGGGGTCGGCGTGGCCGAGTCGGGCCGCTACGACGTGCACGGGGGTGCCGGCCATCAGGAGCGTCGTGGCGTGGATGTGGCGCAGGTCGTGCAGGCGGGCGTGTGGAAGCGGTGCGCGCGGGTTCTGCTTGTTGTGGGCGGCGATGAGCTTGGGCATGAGGGAGCTGGGCGTGTCTGGGAAGACCGGCTCTCCCCAGCCGGTCGTGAAGACGTAGGCGTGGCCGCCCTTCCAGGACTCGCCGAGCTTGAGGCGTTCCTCGTCCTGGCGGGCGCGGTGGGCCTTGAGGACCTTGACCGTTCCCGCATCGAGGGAGACGACCCGGGAACGACCGCTCTTCGTGGTTCCCTCGACGCGCTGGCGGTCGAGGACGGCCGCGGTGCCGGTGATGTGGATCTGCGGCTTGTCGAGATCCACGTCCGTCCAGCGGAGGTTGAGCAGTTCGCCTCTGCGGGCACCCGTGTAGGCCGCGAGGTGGAAGAAGGCGTAGAGGCGGTGGTCTTGCGCGGTCTGGAGAAAGACCTGGAGTTGGGCGGGCGTCCACACCATGCCGGGTTCTGTGGATGGGACTCGGGGGAGCTTGGCCCGCTCCGCTGGGTTGTTGGGCAGGAGTTCATCAACCAGTACGGCGTCCGTGAGCGCTTTCCGCAGCACCGTGTGGACGTGCTTGACGGTGTTCGGTGCCAGAGGGCTGTTCTTCCTGCCGCCGCTGGTCAGGAGGTCGCGGTAGAACTTGGTGATCGCCGAAGGGCGTAGTGCCTGGAGGCGGAGAGCCCCGATGCGCGGGGTGATGTAAAGGCGGATCATGTCGCGGTAGCCCTTGAGGGTGTGAGGCTTGATCTCGACGGCGTGGCCCTCGATCCACTCGGCGAGGTATTCGGCGACGGTGATGGTGTTGCGGTCGATGTACTCGCCGCGACGGGCCTTGACCCGCGCTTCATCGCGGGCGGCCTTGGCGTCGTCCTCCGTGGCGAACCCGCTCACCCACTTCGGTTTGCTCTCTCCCGTCTGAGGGTCTCGGACTCTGATCACGTATGACCAGGTGGTGCCGCGCTTCATGACGCCGTCGCGCAGTTTGGGTGCCTTCTTCTTGCGCGGTTGCTCGTCTGGTGTGCCAATGAGGGTTTTGGTCATACGGCGGCCTCCTTCCTGGTCAGGCGGGTGATGTAGTCGGTGAGCGCGGAGACGGGGATGCGGCGGGAGCCGTCGATGCGGATGGAGGCGACGGCGCCGGTGGCGAGTAGTTGGTAGAGCTTGCTGCGCGAGATGGACAGGGCTTCTGCGGCCTCAGGGACCGTGAGGAGCAGCCGGGTCATGGGCGGCTCCCAAGGTCGTGTTGGGACGTCGGCAGCGGTGTCTCGGTGAGGGCGGCGGCGAGGAGCGCGTCTCCGAGGGAGTGGCCCTTGCCTGCGTACTCCCATTCGCTGATGACGAGGACGGTGTCTTCGTCGAAGAGGGGGAGGCGGCCGGTGGTGATGTCGGTGTCGCGGGCGTGGTGTTCGCGGTCGGCGCGTAGGTCGCTGAGGGTGGTGGAGTAGTGGCGGGAGCGGGTGGAGAAGTGGCCGCGGAAGCCGAGCATGTGGGCCCAGTTGGTGAGGCGGAGGTCGGCCAGTTCGGGTTGGGTGCCGAGCTGTAGGCAGGTGGTGATGAGGCGGCGGGCGTGGTCGCGCAGGTTGTAGGCGCTGAGGTCGTCCAGCGCGTTGATGCGGCGGTCGAGGGTGCCGACGCATTCGGCGGCTTTGGTGGCGTACTTGGCGATGTAGCCAGCGACGGCTTGTTCGGTGAGGTCGCCGTTCAAGGTGATAGGGCGGATGTCGAGCTGAGCGCCCCAGCGCAGGACACGTTCGGGTTCACCCTCGTGAGCGGGTGCGGTGGCCGAGACGGCTTGGGCGGCGTGCTGGATGGCTTGGGTCAGGGTGTCGGTGGTGGCCCAGGCCGGTGGTGGTGCGGTGGGTCCGCCGGGGCCGTCGAGGCGGATGACGGCGTGGAAGTGGACGACGCCGCGCCGCTGGTATTCGGCGACCTTGGCGAAGGAGAGCGTCAGGTGGCGGCGCAGCTCCTTGAGGAGCAGGCCGCCGAGTTTGGCCAGGTGGCGACGTAGGGAGTCGGCGAAGCGTTTCCACAGCAGCGGGGCCAGGGCGTTGAACAGGACGCTGCGGTGTAGTCGTAGCAGTCGGGGCAGAGCGGTTCGCCGAGGCGCGGGTCGTCTTTGTGGTGGCGTTCGGTGCAGGTCATGGCGCGGCCGTGCGGGCATGTGGTGGCGTTGCGGCGGGCGTGGCAGGGCTGGACCTTGCCGCCGTGCTCGCGGCGGGTGTGGACCGCGCCGAAGGACGGAGCGGTCAAGGTGACGAACAGCGTCGGGTGACCGGTCACGGTTTCCGGGACGCCCTTGCCGCCGATGAGGCCGGCGCGGATGAGGTGGTAGGTGTCGGCGCGGTAGGTCTCGGCGCAGGCGGGGCAGCGGGTGGCGCGGCGGGTCTTGCACGGGACGCGTAGGACGCCGTCGGGTTCGCTGCGGGTGGTGTAGCGGTGCAGGAGTTTGCCGGTGGCTTGGTCGTAGTGGTCGACCTTGCCACGGAGGTGGATGGGCTGGCGGCAGCCGCCGGTGTGGCGGATCTGGCTGGCCCAGCGGTCGTAGTCGGGCCGGTTGAGGCGCTTGATCATGCCGGTGATGGCGTGCGCGTTGTCGTGGGTTGCAGGCAAGATGGAGACCTCCTCTCACTCGTTCGGGTGATGGGGATGGCCCCCGACCTGGCAGTCGTCTTGGCGGATGTGCGGCCAGGCCGGGGGCGCTGCGCGTTATGCGCCGTGGTTGTCGATGCCGGTGCCGTCGCAGTCGGGGCACCGGTCGCCTTCGGAGTGCAGGCCGGTGCCGCCGCAGGTGCAGCAGCGGTAGTGGATCACCGGCAGGGTTTCGGGCACGGGGCTATCTCCTTTCGCGTGGGCGGGTGGTGAGGTAGACGCGCCAGTGG
>NZ_SMJZ01000134.1 GCF_004348345.1 Nonomuraea longispora | reverse complement strand
CCGCAATCCGCTCCCCCCTCCGCACCTCCCCCCGTGATCGACGCACTCGAACGCGACCTCGGCCTGTCCGAGGACCAGGTCATGACGCGGCTGGCCAACGAGCAGCGCGCCGCGGCCACCGAGGCCACGCTCAGCAGCAAGCTCGGCGCCGACTCGTTCGGCGGCGCCTGGCTGAACGAGGACGCCTCCAAGCTCATGGTCGCGACCACCGACGCCGCCGAGAGCGCCGCCATCGAGGAGCAGGGCGCACAGCCCGTCGTCGTCAAGCGCACCCTGGCCGAGCTCGAGGGCGTCGTCCAGAAGATCGACCAGGCTCCGGAGCCCGCCAGGTCCGGTGCCGCCCTCTGGTACGTGGACGTCACCGCCAACAACGTCTCTGTCCAGGCGCCCACGGTGGAGGCCGCGCAGGCCCTTGTCGACGCCGCCGGCGTCGACAAGGAGGCGGTGAGCGCGTCGGCGACCGCCGAGCAGCCGAAGCCGTTCATCGACATCATCGGCGGCGCGGCCTACTACATCGGCTCCAGCCGGTGCAGCGTCGGCTTCTCCGTCACCCGCGGCAGCACCCCGGGCTTCGTCACGGCCGGCCACTGCGGCCGTGCCGGGGCGAGGACCAGCCAGCCGACCGGAACCTTCCAGGGCTCGTCGTTCCCGGGCAACGACTACGCCTGGGTCGCCGCGCCCGGCAACACCCCGCAGCCGTTGGTGCGCGGCTCCGGCGGCTCGTCGGTGACGGTCCGCGGCTCGTCGCAGGCCTCCGTCGGCTCGTCCATCTGCCGCTCCGGCTCGACCACCGGCTGGCGCTGCGGCACCATCCAGCAGCACAACGCCAGCGTCACCTACCCGCAGGGCACCGTCGGCGGCCTGACCCGCACCAGCGCCTGCGCCGAGCCCGGCGACTCGGGCGGCTCGTTCATCTCGGGCAACCAGGCCCAGGGCGTCACGTCCGGCGGTTCCGGCAACTGCCGGGTCGGCGGCACGACGTACCACCAGCCGGTCAACGAGATCCTGAGCACGTACGGGCTCACGCTCCGTACCGGCTGACCCTTCCATGAACACGCGCAGCGCGCCCGCCCGCCGGGCGCGCTGCGCCCTTTTGTGAGCCGCGGGAAAAACATCCGGGCGGCGCCGATGAGTTTCGGGCGGATGGCCGGTCTGTCCTGGTGGAAGGCACATCGACGACAGAGGAGGCGGCCATGAGACGACCCGTTCTCGACAGCATGCTGCTCGCGAGCACCGATCCGGACAGGCTGCGCGACTGGTACGCCGCGGCGCTGGAGCCCGAGGAGAAGACCGACGTCGGAGTGATCCGGGTGCTGAAGTACGGCGGGTTTCATCTGCTGATCGACACGCGGGCGGACATCGCCGACAAGAATGCCGAGCCCGGCAGAGTGATACTGAACTTCGACGTGGCCGATGCCCGCGCCGTGGTCGCCCGGATGGAAGGCCTGGGCGTTACGTGGCTGGCCGAACTGGAGGACCGCGACGGCAGCCTGTTCGCCACCGCGATCGATCCCGACGGCAACTATGTCCAGATCATCCAGCTCAGCGAGGCGCACCGCGCGGCAATGTGACAAGGGGGACGGTTACGGTGTTCGGCACGACAAAGGCGTACAGCGGTTTCTCCGTGAACGACATCGCGGCGGCGAAAGATTTCTACGGCAGCACGCTCGGGCTCCGGGTTTCCGAGGAGCACGGGCTGCTGACGCTGCACATCGAGGGCGGCAACGGCGTCCTGATCTATCCGAAGGGCGACGCCCACACGCCGGCCTCCTTCACGGTTCTCAACTTCCCTGTCGAGGACATTGACAAGGCGGTGGAGGAGCTCGGGGCGCGGGGGGTGCGTTTCGAGCGTTACGAGCACATGCCGACGGACGAGAAGGGGGTTCACCGCGCGGAGGGCCCGCCGATCGCCTGGTTCAAGGATCCGGCGGGTAACGTCCTGTCGGTCCTTCAGCACTAGGGGGCTCGCGCGAGGGCGCCGGATGGCGCCCTCCGGAAACAGCGGGGAAACACGCCGTCCGGTCCCCTGGACTGACCATGCTGACCTCTCCTGACGGCCTGTTCCGCGCCGGCCATTTCGCGCGGGCTCGCCGCGGTTACGCGGACGTCCTGCGCACCGACCCGGGCGATGCCCACGCCAACGCGCAGGTCGGCCGCATCGCCCTGCTGTCGAACGCGTTCGTCACCGCCGAGAAGTATCTGGCCAGGGCCGTGGAACTGACCCCTGGCGACGACGCGCTCAAGGAACTGCTGGCGGACTGCTACGCGCGCCAGAACAAGTTCGCCCGGGCCGTCCCGGTGCTGAGGGCGGCCGGGAGGGACGCGGTCGCCGAGCAGTACGCCGCCGCCGGCGACACCCCGTTCGCCCTGCGCGGCCCGCGCAGGACCGAGGTGGCCTTCCAGGAGCTGGACCCGCTGCCCGCCGTGGAGGCGTCGGTCAACGGGTCGGCGCCGATGAGGTTCCTGCTGGACACGGCGGCGGAGCCGGTCCTCACCATGGAGGCGGCCGAGCGGGCGCGGTTGCGCGCGGTGGCCTCCACCCGTGCGAGGGACGGCACAGAGACGCATCTCGGCGTCGTGAGGTCGTTCCAGCTGGGATCGATCGAGGCGCGCAACGTGCCCGTCGTCTGGCGGGACGTGGACCTGCCGGCGTCCGGAACCATCGGGATGATCGTCTTGTCCCGTTTCCTCACCACCTTCGACTACGTCCGCCGGACCCTCGTACTGCGCCGCAGGTCGCAGCTGCGGGCGCTCAAGGTGGAGGCGGCGCGGCACGACGCGGAGATCCTTCCGCTGTGGCTGGCCGGCGGGCGTTTCCCGTGCACGGTGGGCAGCGTCAACGGTCACGGACCGCGCCTGGTCTGCCTGTCCACGGGCGAGCCCGGCATCGGGGTGACCACCTCGGAGGAGCTGGCCACGCGCTGGGGCCTGGAGTTCGGCACGGCTCGAACGGGGAGCGGCGGCGCCCCGGGCCGCCCGATCGTCGCGGACGAGGTGGCGCTCGGCGGCGCGACGGTGCGCGGGATCCCGGGGATGGTGGGGCCGCTGCTCGACGACCGTCTCGGATTCGACACGATCGCGACCTTCGGCCACGAGTTCCTCAAGCGTTTCGCCCTCACGTTCGACTTCACCGGCATGAGCCTCTACGTCACGGGCCCACCCGTCACGACAGCGACTTCTGTTCCCTTATGAGTTTATAATCCCTTATATGGCAAAAGTCTCGTTCTATGCCTTTTGTGCATTTTGGGGCAAATGCAACTCCGGCATGCGCAATGACCTCCGACACTGGTAGTGGAGACCCGGGTCGCGTACCTGGGCACCTCGACGCCGTGCCAGGCCCGCCCGGTACGGCGCCACAGAACACGGGGGTACACAGTGAAACGTATGCTTCTCGCGGCGGCCTTGGCGCTGACCGCCTCCACGGCCGGAATGACCGGCGCATCCGCGCTCTCACCAACCCTCTCGTCACCGGCCCCCTCGCCGGATTCGTCACCCGGCACGTCACCGGACACCTCACCAGGGCCGGGCGGCGCCCCGATCGGCCCCGGTTGCTCCGCGCTCGAAAGCAGCCTGCCGAACATCGCCGACCAGACGGCCGGGTCCGCGCTCAGCGAGGTGCCGGACCTGTCCTCGCTGGACGAGGCCGTGCAGGAGGCGAATCTGGCCGACCGGCTCGACCAGGCCGAAGAGATCACGATCTTCGCGCCCGACAACAAGGCGTTCGAGGCCATCCCGCAGGATGCCCGCGACCAGCTCATGGGCGACAACGAGGAACTCACCAGAGTTCTGACCTACCACGTCGTGGAGGGCAAGAAGACGCCCGCCGACCTCCAGGAGGAGGGCACGTTGACGTCGCTGGAGGGCGGCGAGCTCACGGTCAAGGGCTCCGGCGAAGACCTGACGGTCAACGACGCGAAGGTGGTCTGCGGCAACATCCAGACGCAGAACGCCACCATCTACGTCATCGACAAGGTCCTCATGCCCGAGTGACCGCCACCACCGGATCCACGCCCCGGACCGGGCGCGATCGCCAGGCCACCACCCTCGTGACCGCGCCCCTCACCCGGGGCGTTTCCTGTCCCAAGTAGAGGGGCCACCGTCTCGCCTTGACAGAGAGGCCTCGCCGCGCGTTTGCGCTGTGACCGCAGCGTTAATAACAAGCGAAGGGTTGAAGATCACTCTTTGGGCCCACAGGAAAGCTATGCGAGTCTAAGACCAACAGACGGGAGGGCGATCTGTGGCGGATGCGTTCGACGCGGAGATCAGTGCGCTCGCGCGTGAGATCAATCAGCGGACAACCCGAATTCGCGAAGCGTACAGCGAGCTTTCCACCATGAAGCACACGACGTCTTCCGAGGACGGGATGGTGAGCGTGACCGTTGGCAGGCACGGTCAGGTGCGCCACATCGAGCTGAATCCCCGGGTGTATCGCACCCAGTCCCCCTCACAGCTGGCCGACGCGATCATGCAACAGATCAACAAAGCCACCGCCGCAGTCTCTGAGCAGAGCAAACAGCTGCTGCAACCCCTCCTCCCGGAGGACTTGCCACACGAGGAGATCTTCGGGCAACACGCCACACTCGACGCGTTCTTCCCCGGCCCCGTGGAGCCGTCCCCATGAGCGGCTACTCTGTCGAGTGGGCGGCGTTGCACCGCGAGGCCAGGGTCTACGACGAGCTCGAACGCAACGCGAAGGAAGCACGTGACGGCCTCCGCGCCGCCTTCGCCCGGGACAGGAACACGCTCGGCCACGACATGTACGGCGCCGAACTCGCCAGGAGCATGCCCGCGATCGAACGCGGCATCTTCGACGCCTTCAAGACCTACATCGACGAGCTCGAGCGCGTCGCCTCGGGCCTGAACGTCAACGCCCGCGCCTATGAGAGGGCCGAGCGGCCGCCCGGCGAACGCGGCTGACCGTCCGTGGGCTTCGACGGGTTCGCGGTGCCCGATTTCGCCAAGCCGTACGTCGGCTGGGTGGTCGGCATGGACTGGCCGGAGGGGGACGAGACGGGCTGCTTCCGGCTGGCCGACGCCTGCATGATCGCCGCGCACCGGCTCGTCGAGGGCACGGACGCCGAGCAGCCGGCAGGCAGCACCAAGATCGGTTCTGCCTGGGACGGGGAAGCCCACCTCGCCTTCGCCGCCCACGTCGAAGCGGTGACAGGCGGTCAGGTCGCCGCTGTGGTCAAGCACCTCGTGAACACCGCTGTCGCGCTCAACGGCGTCGGAGTGCAGATCCAGTACGCCAAGTACATGATCGAGGTCACCGTATGGCTGCTGATCGCACAACTGGCGTATCTGCTGGGAGCGGCACTGGCCAGCGGCGGGGCGAGTCTGGCGCTTATCCCGCCGCGTGTACAGCTCGCACGGATGACGGTCGCACAGATCGCCAAGCAGTGCCTGCGCAACATGGCGCTGTTCGCGGGGATCGTGCTCGGCATGGACCTGGGCGTCCAGATCCTGCAGATCGCACAGGGCCGCAGGGATGACATCGACGTCCAGCAGTTGGCGATCTCGGCGGTGAGCGGGGGCGCCATGGGCGGGCTCATGGGGTTGCTCTCCGGCGGGCTGAGCCGGCTTTCCACGTCGGCCCTGCGAGCCGGGCTGACCAGGGCCGAGATGTCCACGGCCGAGAAACTGCTGGCGGCGGCCAGTTCGTCGTTGTACGGACAGGCTGCGCAGTTCGCCCTGACCGGCGGCATCACAACCGCGGGCACCCTGTTGGCCCAGGGGCACTTCAGCTGGGACATGCTGGCCAAGGGCATCACGTCCAGCGCGCTGGGCGCCGACGGGCAATACATGGCCGCGGCAGCGCTACGCGGTCCGGACGGCTCGCCCTCCCCTCCTCCGGCCGCTCCGTCCGGAAACCCTCCGCCGTCCGGACGATCCCCGTCCGGCCCGGACCCCGGGTCGGCAGCGCCCGCGCCGCGCGCGCCCGACACCGGCGGTGAACCGAGCCTGGCTGCGGCGGCGAACCACAACGAGCGGACCACCACGAACGCGTCGGCCGGGGCTGACCTGCAGGCTGTTTGGAAGAGCTCTGACATGCTGCTCCAGCAGGGACAGGTATCCGGGTCTCGTCCGGCAGCCGGCCCGGAGGCGCCTCAGCCGGTGGTGAACGCTCCTTCGTCGTCCCTGCCCGACGGTTCGCCAGTGTGGAATAACGCGTCCACACGGCACGCGGGCGGCGAGTCGGCCCGGCCGGACGGCCCGGTGGTCTGGAAGGACAAGCCCGAGATCCATCCGCCTCCCAAGATCCATCCGCCGCGCTGGGCCGAGATCGGCGCTTTAGGCGAAACGGCCGTGCACGACGTCAAGGTCCCGGCAAACCCGAAGGCGGCGGCCGAGGCTCTGGCCGACGGCATCGCGGGTGTCACCGTACGGGAACGAGCCGCGATCAGCGACTGGCTCACGCAGGCGCTTTCCGGCAGCAATCGTGACACATGGACAGACCTCCTCCAAAGGGGCGCGACGCTCGACGTCAAAGACAAGGTGATCTATCTCAAGCTGACGCCGAACGAGTTGACCCACGTGGAACACCCGAGCCTGCCGCCCGAGAAGCCGGTCGCGTTCGGCGGGGACGGTGTTGAGGGCAAATCCTTCCAGGCCTCTTCGCTGGAGCGGACCGGAGGGCTGGTTCGCGCGCTGAACCACTCGTCGGACGAAGCCGAGGCGAGCGCCCTGCCTCGTACGGGCATCAGCAGCACATTGCGCACGACGCACACGAACGCCGTCGAAATCATCAGCGGCCACAAGCCCATTTCCGCGAACCACCGCTATTTTGTCGCGGACATCTCCCTGGACGTCTACCGCAACGGTGAGAAGGTCACAGAAACGGCAGCGGTCCCCGAATTGTCCGTGACGCTCCCCTTTCCCGAGCAGTTCACCCGCGAAGGGCCGCTCCTGGCCGCCGATCACCCACCGGCGCTGCCTCGCCACGAGGTCCCGGCGGGAGCCGAGCACAAGTTCCGTTCTCACGGGATCGCCATCACCGGGATGGACTGCACTCCTCTGGTGCTGGAGGTGCAGCGCCGGGCGTTGTCGCAGGGCGTACCCGCGAGCGAGGTGGTCAGGATCACCGAGCACCTCACGTCCACCGTGCTCAGCGAACAGGGGATGAAGAACCGCAGTCAGTCGTTGTTGTCGAGCGGGGTCTCCTCTGAGGCGTTCCGGTACAAAAGCTCCGCGCTGCGGTCAGCGGAGGACTCCATCGAGGTCACCAGCCGGATTTCGCGGATTGAGCCCGTTGACGGAAGCGAGCGGCCACCGATCGAGACGATGTTCCGAGACGACATGGGGCGGCGCGACAGCGAAGGGACATCACATCGGCAGGGCGCGAGCGTCAACGTTCACGCGGGCGGGAAGATCGGTCTCGGTTTCGGCGACAGGGCGGAGGTCATCGGACGGGCCATTGGCGGCTTCGGCTTCGGATCGGACCATGTGACGACCGCTCACCGAGCACACGGCAACCACACCGTCCTGACCAGGACAGGTGACGTCACCATGTACGACGCCCACATGCTGGTGCGGGTCGAGACCGAGAAGCTGGGCGCCTTCGAGGTAGAGGTGAAGGCCGAGCTGGCCATACCGGCTTGCGACGCGCCCCGGATGGAGCAGAACATCTTCGGCCACGATCTTCGGCCGCAAGGGGAATTCAACGACATCCGGCAGAAACTCGCCGATCTCCACCGGGAGATGGACGACGTACGGGCGGAGTTCGTCCGCAGTGAACCGTTCGGTGAACGTCCGGCCGGGGGCGAGCATCCGAACCGTGGCTACGACCCGCACGTGCTGGAGCCGGAGGCGCTCGCGGCCGGGCGGGGGACAGGCCTGGGCAGCGGCATCCGCGTCCACTCGGAGGCACTCCTCAGCTCGGAGATCCGCCAGGCCGTCGATCGGGCGGTGCCCGACCTTCCCCCGGAGATCAGGCGGCAGATCATGCGCGACATCGAGAGCCGATTCGGGGGTGTTGCGCTGGAAGCCGACCTGACCCACGCCCTGCACGGGATCAGGTACGACAAGACGATCGGCGGCTGCACCTTCGAGATCCTGGCCGAGGGCACGCTCGGCCGGCGCCACGAGGTCGGCTCGGCCGACATGACGGCGAACGAGCGCAGGATCACGTCAGGGACCGACACCAGCCAGCGGGAGACCTCTGCGGGAGGTCGTGCGGAAGTGCGCGGTGTCGTCCGCCTCGAGGCGAACGAAGGACTCAAGATCGACGCGGCGAACCTGTCTCTGACCGGGAGCGGCACGAAGGCGGAGACCGTCGGCGTCTCCGCCGGCCACACGAGATACGACCGCACGGAGACCAGCGGGGGCTTCACCATCACGCGGGACCTCTCCTTCGACGTCAGGATGCGGCTCTCGCGAGACGGCACAGAGGTGACGAACACATCGTGGGAGGTGCACGGCAGCAAGGCGGAGATTTTCGTACCGAACACTCATGTGCCGGAGTCTCCAGTGCTCGGGCAGGACGTCGCGCATCTGGGCCGCATCGAGTCGTCAAGCGAGCCGCCCGCCGATGTGTTCGCTCACGACGACCGGCTGCACGCCACCGTCCGCCTGGGCGCCATGCCTGATCTGCCCCAGACGGTGGCCAAGGTTTGCGCCGACTGGGCAGGCCTGCCGGTGCCCGGGGAGCGTCTTGACGTGCCGCCGGTGTTCGAAACGGCTACCGACGTGATCAAGCTGGAAACCATGATCACATCCCATCCCGACGGCCTGCACTACACGGTGTCCGACCGAGGGGAATGGCGTCACGATGTGCATGTGAAGGCCGACGTGGCCGGGTTGCGCCACGTCAAGTCGGAGACCGGGGTGGAGCACGAGATCTACTCCAACAGCAACTCGCGGATGGCGGACAGCGAGCGCAGCAGGCAGGCCCTGGGCGGACACGCCAGGGCCGGTGCGCGCGTCGCCTTCGGCCGCGACGGCGAACACGGCGGCGAGACGCCAGGTCACACGAGAGGCAACGAGGAAAGCGGAGGAACCGAGCGAAAGATCGTGGCACGAGCGGGGATGCACGCCGCCGCGAAGCGGATGACCCTGGAAAGCTCCTACGTGGGCGGCAGCGACGTCGCCAGGGTCACCTACTCGGACCAGAGCACCTCGCACTGGTATCGAGGAGACCTCGTCCTGGAGCTCACGCCGACCAGAACCAACGGGGAAACGGTCGAACGTGGCCCGACCACGTACGTTCGGGTGGAAGAGATCACGGACGTCGTCCTTCCCGACGAGGTGGCGCGCCGTCACGGATTGGCAGGCCCGGAGGCCGCAGAGCCCGCCCAGCAGGCAGGGGCCACAACCCGCGCCTATTCCGCGCCCGAGGCGGCGATGAGCACGGCCTCCGTTCAGCATCTCGACGCGCGGGCCGTACTCCCGAAGATCCTGGAGACGCTCCGCGGCGAACACCTGCTCCTCACTGGCCAGGAGCTCACGAACCACCCGGTGGCCGAGCATTTGCGCGGCCACTACGGCCAGCACGCGCTCGCCACGAAATTGGGGGAACTACGCGGAAACGGGGTGTCCTCCTGGATGTTCGCCACGGATGTCCACGGCCGCGTCACCGAACGCGTGGGCATCCGGGTCACGGCCGAGATCGGTGACGGCGTACACGTCGGTGAGCGTCCTGACACCGGTCTCATGCTCCGCAGCGAGCGCCTCAACGGCGACCTGACCCTGCGCGAGGCCGGGTCCGACCACGGCGCGGAGGCGCTCGCGCGCTACACCAAGTCCTCGGACGGCCGTCTCGAGGGAGTGGAAGCGGCATACGCCAATCACCACGACTCCCACGCCGTGGACGCTCGCGGAACGAATACGAAAGACATCAATCGTTATCAGACGCGCGAGGCCCCGCAGGAGTTCAAGCACCCGGTCACGTACGAGATCACAATCGAGCGCTCCCAGGTCCGCCCTATCCTGGAGCCCATGCAGGGCGTGGCCAGAAACATGCTGCTCAAGGTGGGTGAGGTGACCGGACACGACGGAGCCGTGACGCTCTTCGACAAGCGTGTCGGGGTCACGGCGACATCCAGGGCGGTCGCGGACGGCGATCTCGGCCTGCTCGTGCCGGGGCATCTCACCACGGAGGTTCCGCACGGCACCACGGTTAAGGCGGGTACACCGGTCTTCGCCGCGAACCCACGATGGGCGGAGCCGGCGGGGCCCAACACGATGGCCACCACGCTCGGGAACGGGGTGCCCAAGGGGGCCGTCAGCCAGGTCGCCTTCCCCGCCGCCACAGTGGTGGAACAGTGGGCGCCGGTGGCCGCGGTGCCTCCAAAGCTCCGCGAGGAGGTGCCCTCGCTGGACAACCGGCCCAACGGATTCGAGCTGTCTCGCCCGGCCGGCATCTCCCTCGCCGAGGCCGCCAAGGAAAGAACCATGCGAGCCCATGTGGAGCAGTTGCTCGCGCACGACTATGAGATCCCAGGCGTCGGCAAGGTGGGGATCGACGTCAACGGGGCCCACGAGATCACGAACGCGCTCGTCAAGCAGCGCGTCTACGCGCAGACCATGAGCACCACCGGGCACGGGCATGGGCAGGGCCGGGGCCAGGCCTTCCGGGGAGGCGGGTCCGCCGGATCGACCGGCGAAGGAAGCCTCGGCTACGGCGGTATTGGCGGCAGCACGAAGACTGGAGACGAAGCCGCCTCGCGGAACGCCAATATCATCGAGCGTAACTTTCTGGAGGAGCAGCACGAGAACACGTATCTGGAACTGGACATCTCCGTCGTGCTCTACGGCAAGGGCGAGCCGCTGGTGTTAGACGTCGACAAGGGCCTCTACCTCAGGCTCACCCCGGAAGGGCTCGCCGAGTTCGACGCCGCGCATCCCGGCGCCATCGCGCGCTGACCCTCGGGATGGGCATGAGGAACGTGCCGCGCTAGTCCGCGAACGCCCAACCCGACCATCGGCTCACGTCCACCAGGATCACCGGCCCGTGTGGTCGTCGCTCGCGATACTGCGCGTACTTGGATGCCAGGTCGTCCAGCGCCCCATCGCGATCCGGCCCGCCGGACACGACGCGGGCCCGGCCGTCGGCCCGCACCCACCACAGCCGCGCCCAGTCCTCGTCGTCGTAACGATCGGCCAGGAGGCAGACGGAGGGGTTCTCCTCGATGTTGCGCAGCCGCCGCAGGCGGGTGGTCGACTTCGGCTTGTGGTCGACGGCGATCACGACACCGTCACCCGACACGGCGAACGTGACGGGCACCAGATGGGGCACGCCACGGCCGTCCGCCGTGCCGAGACGGGCGACCCGCTCGCCGGCGAACAGGTCACGGGCCCGCTCGCGGTCCATGCCGTCACCCCTTGCGGGCTACGTGCCCGCGGGCAGCCGGGTGAATCCCGCCCGGTAGGCAGTGGGGGTGAGCCCGACCAGGTTGACCATGTGCTTGCGGAGGGAGTCGGCGCCGCCCAACCCGCTCTGCGCCGCCACCTGGCCCATGGGCAGCCGGGTGGTCTCCAGCAACTCCCTGGCGCGGTCGATGCGCCGGAGCAGCAGCCACTGGAGCGGGCTCGTCCCGGTCTCGGCGTGGAAGCGCCTGGTCAGGGTCCGCACGCTCATGCTCGCGTGCGCGGCCAGGTCGGCCAGGCTGAGCGGGCGGTCGAGGCGCTCAAGGGCCCAGGCCCGGGTGGCGGCGAGGGAGGTGCCGCGTTCGGCGGGCAGCGGGGTCTCGATGTACTGGGACTGGCCGCCGGGCCGTACGGGAGAGACGACCGCGAGCCGCGCGGCCGTGTTGGCGACCGCCGCGCCGTAGTCGAGCCTGACCAGGTGCAGGCACAGGTCGATGGCGGCCGCCGCGCCCGCCGAGGTGTAGATGCCGCCGTCCTCCACGAAGAGCCGGTCGGGCTGGACGTCGACCTCCGTGAAGCGGGCGGCGAGGTCGCCGGCCAGGCCCCAGTGGGTGGTGGCGCGGCGCCCGTCCAGCAGATCGGCCTGGGCCAGGACGAACGCACCCGTGCACAGGGAGGCGATGCGCGCGCCGCCGTCCGCGGCCTTGCGCAGCGCGGCGAGCGTCTCCGGAGGAGCCTGCTCGCCGCCGCTGCCGACGGCGATCACCGTGTCGGCCCAGTCGACCCTGTCCAGTCCGTACGGCACCACGATGTCCGGACCTCCGACGGTCGGCATCGTGCCCGGACGTGCCGTACAGATGCGTACGTCATAGTGCGGAACGCTGTTGAACACCATGAGCGGGATCGAGACGTCGAAGCTCAACACAGGGGACACGACGACCACCGCGATGCGATGCATGGCCAGATCCTCCGGATAGACGGCGCTCCGGCCACTATGTCATGAGGTCGCGCGTCGGCATCGTGGTGGCCATGACCTTTCATGTGATCGTGGGTCGCGGGGCCACCGCGACGAGGACCGCCCTCCAGCTGGCCGGCGACGGCGAGCGCGTACGGATGATCAGCCGCTCCGGCGGAGGACCCGAGCACCCGCTCGTCGAGAGGGTCGCCGCGGACGCCACCGACACCGACCGGATCACCCGGCTGACGGAAGGGGCGCGCACCCTGTTCACCACCGCCGCGCCGGCCTACCACTTGTGGCCGGAGCAGTTCCCGATCCTGTCAGCGTCCCTGCTGACCGCGGTCGAGCGCGCCGGGGCCGCGTACGTCATGCTCGGCAACCTCTACGGCTACGGGCCGGTGGACCGGCCGGTCGAACCCGGCTTCCCGCTGGCCGCCACCGGGCCCAAGGGCCGGGCCAGAGCCCGGGTGTGGGAGGAGGCCGTCGCCTCGGGAGTGAGGGTGACCGAGGTGCGGGCCGCCCAGTTCTACGGCGCGGGCGCCTTCTCCGTGTTCAGCCTCATGGTGCAGCGCCAGGTTCTCGAAGGCCGGCTCGCCCTCGTGCCGCAGGAGCTCGACGTGCCGCACAGCTACTCGGCGATCGGCGACACCGCGCGCACGCTGGTCGCAGCCTGCCGCGACGAGCGGGCGTACGGGCGGGCGTGGCACGTGCCCGCCTCGACCCTGTCCGCCCGCGAGCTGGCCGGCCGGCTCGCACGGCTCGCCGGTGCGCCGGAACCGCGCATGGAACAGCTGACCGAACGCGACCTGACCCTGCTCGCGCTGGACAACCCGTTCTGGGGGGAGATGCATGAAGTCCTGATCAAGCCCGGCCATCCGTTCGTCGTCGACTACTCCGACACGGAGAAGATCCTCGGGGTGGGCGTCACACCGGTCGACGACGTCCTGCGGGAAGTGATCTGACGTCCGCCGTACTAGTCTGATCGCTGAGCGAGCCGGACGGAGGCGGGCGAAGATGGGCGAGACCGATCCGCACATCCACGTCGACCGGCAGGTGCTGCGGGCCGGGGCCGACTTCCGCAATGTGCTCGCCTCGATGCTGGGCCGCGCGCCCGACGCGCCGGGCACCGTCACCACCGGCTGCGGCATCCGGGCGCCCTACGCGATGACCTCACCCCATCCCGGGAGCGTCACGTGCCTCGCCTGCCGGGAACACGCCCACCGGGAGCTCATACGCTTCGCCGACCTGGTGGAGCGCCTGGACGGGATGCCCGGCTCCCCCTTCACCGGCGCCCAGGCCGCCCAGGCCGCGCGGTGGGCCCGCGACCGCGCGCGCGAGTTCGCCGGCTAGGCCGCGCCCTGTAGGCCGCGCCGACTAGGTTGGGCCGACTAGGTTGGACCGACTAGGTTGGGCCGAGGAACCGCAGGAGCTCCTGCGCGGTGTCGTACGGGTTGTCCTCGGGCAGGAAGTGGCCCGCCTCGGGGATCATGGTCAGGCGGGCGCCGGGGATCGCGGCGGCGAGACGGGCGGCGGTGGCCGGGGGGAGCCACCGGTCGTGCTCACCCCACAACACCTGTGTCGGAACGGTGATCTCGGACAGCCGGGCCTCCAGATCGCGGGTGTCGTCGTCGCCCACGGCCACGACCTGATCGATCCAGCGCCGCTGCCCGGCGGCCCCGTCCCATGGGGCCAGGTAGGCGCCGGCGACGGCCTCGGACATGGGCCGGTGGGTGGCGGTGCCCAGCCGCGGCCGGATGATGTCGGCGAAAACCTGCTCGGGCATGGTGCGGTAGACGTCGGCGTGGGCCCGCATGTGACGGGTGAACGGGGTCAGCCACGAGCCGAGGACGGCGGCGTCGAGCAGCGCGATACGGCGGGCGGGCACCCCGTGCACCAGGTGGGCCCGCAGCACGGTGGCCCCGCCTATGTCGTGCCCGACCAGGGCGGGGGCGCCGAGATCCCAGTGCCTGACGAGCTCGGCGAGCGTGCGGGCCTGCCGGTCGATCGACGGTACGGCGCCCTGGGCCAGCCGGGAGTCGCCGTACCCGAGCAGGTCCCACACATGGACGGCGTGCTCGCGTGCCAGGACGGGAACGACCTCGCGCCACAGGAAGGACGAGGCCGGGGTGCCGTGGACGAGGATCGCGGGCGGCCCCTGGCCGAAGACGTCGACGGCGACCTCGCCACCGGTCACGCGGACCCGGTGACGAAGCTGCCATGCGGTGTGCGTGCTCATGCTCACCTCTCGTGTAAGGGGTATAGTTACCTTATCCCGGTTACAGTAGGAGAGGTAAGGCTTGAAGGCAACTTTTACCGGTTACGTGTGGGCGGCCGGGGTGGCGACCGACCTGGTCAACACCTCACCGGAGGTGCAGAGCGCCGGTGAGATGCTGCCCGACCCGGCCGCGCTCGCGCGGTTCCTGGCCGAACACGACCTTCACTCCGACAGCCGCACCCCGTCCCACGACGACCTCGGCCAGGTGCTCGCCCTCCGCCAGGAGGTCCGCGCCATCCTCGAATCGACCGACGAGGACCACGTCGCCGAGCAGGCCGGCGCGCTCGTCCGAAGGGCGGGCGTCGGTCCCGGCCTCCACCGCGACGCCGGCGGCAGGTGGGAGTGGCACGTCGTGACCGCCCCTGAGGCCTCCCTCGCCGACGAACTGGCCGTACTCATCGGGGTGGGCCTCCTGGCCGTCCTGAGGACCCTGAGCCGTGACCGCTTCCGCCACTGCGCTTCCCCCGCGTGCAACGGCATGTTCGTCGACACGAGCCGCGCGGGCCGGCGCCGCTACTGCATGCCCGACCTCTGCGGCAACCGGGTCAACGTCGCCAACCACCGCGCCCGCCGCCCCACCTCCGGGCAAGGGGGTTCCTAGGGCCGGCCCCGGCTCCGCCCAGGGGGCCCGTCAGCGCCCAGGATGTGGTTGCGGGTCTCAGGTGGCTTTTCGTCGCGGTGAGGCCCGTACGGTGATCCGGACGCCCCGAGCCGGTACGCCGCGAAAGGGAATGTCGGCGGGACAGGTGCCGGCACGCGGGCCAAATGATTCACTCATGAGAATCGTGACCCAGCAAGCGGAGGCTCACGCGGCCCTGGCCCACGACGTAGAGCGGCACGTCGGCCTATGCACGCGGCGTTCGTCGTTCGCTGGGAACCCGGACGATCGCTGATCTCAGCGGTCGGGGTCCACGGTCAGCGCGACTTCGATCTCGTCTCCGGCGCTGCGGCCGGTGTTCTCGCGGGTCTCGGCGTTGAAGGACACGAGGTAGCGGCCGCCCATGACGCCGATCGTGGTCTCGTCGGTGTAGCCGCCGTCGATCGTGACGATGACCGGCACGCGCTTGCCCCGCCCTCACTGACGTTCAGGGTTCGAGGGCCCCGAGGTCTTCCGGGCGCAGGCTCAGTGCCTGCGTGATGGCCATGACGTCCTGGTATTCGCGCCAGTGCAGGATCTTGCCGTCGCGGACGCGCAGGATCGCGATGAAGGCGGCGGATGCGGCGAGGCCGGTGGTGGTGACTGTTCCGGTGAACTCGTACTCCACGACGAGGACTTCGGGGTCGGCGGTTTCGCGGGTGGCGATCTCGCGGAACTTCTCGAATCGGAACGGCAGCGGCCTGCTCGCGTAGAACTCCAGCCAGGTCTCGCGGCCTTCGTAGCGTCGCATTCCCGGTGGGGAGAACGGAGTCTCGACGACAATGTCGTCGGCCAGGAGCTCGGCGGGGAGCAGGGTCGGGTCGTCCTCGCGGAGCACGGCCTCCTGCATCCGCCGGTAGACCTCGAGGGGAGTCGCGTGGGACATGTGGTGCCTCCTGAAGTAACCTGAGTGTTGCTCGACTTCACAATAGTGAGTGCGACTCACTTTAGCAAGGAGGCACCTATGGCCCCTGCGGACCGCGAGAGCGAGCGGCCCGTTCGAGCCGACGCGCGGCGGAACCGCGCGCGGATTCTGGAGGCGGCCGAAGCGGTGTTCGCCGAGCAGGGCGCGTCCGCCGCGACCGATGCCGTCGCCGAGCGCGCCGGGGTCGCGATCGGCACGGTCTTCCGGCACTTCCCGACGAAGCCGGACCTGCTCAGGGCCGTGGTGATGAGCCTGCAGGATCGGATCGTCGCCGAGGCCGACGCGATGGTGCGCGACCAGGACGCCGTCACGGCCCTCTTCGAGTTCTGCTCGCTCATCATGTCGGCCGGGGTCACTCACCGGGACGTCTTCGAGCGACTGGCCGAGACCGGCGTTCAGGCCCGCGTCTCCGATGCCTTGGCGCGCTTGCGCTCTGCCGTCGACGTTCTGCTCGAACGGGCTCGCGACGGCCGCGCTGTCCGCGCTGACCTGAGCACCGACGAGCTGATCGCGCTGCTCGCCGCGGTGTGCCAGGAGGCGATCGCCGACGACTGGAGCGAGGAGTTCCGCCGCCGCGCGCTCGATCTCCTCTTCGACGGCATACGGCCCCCGGGAAGCCGCTAGGGTCCCTCGCAGAACGCAGCCGTGGGTGAGAATTCCGCGTCGACGGTGTCGCCGTTCACCGTCCGAGTCGGCCGTCGAGCCAGGTGCGTAGATCGTCGAGTGCCGCCACGGGCGTCGCGTGGCCGGTGACGTCATGAGGCGCGGAGGGGTGGACGCGCAGGTCGGCATCGACGCCGGCTGCGGATAGCTGCGCAGCCATCGCGAGGTTGTCGCGCCAGGACGTCCTCTCCTCCGACGACGATCAGCACCGGTGGGAGGTTGGCCAGTTCGGCGTAGATCGGGGAGAGCCTGCGGCGGGCTACTCGGGCGGACAGCGTTAGGTTGCGCTCTTCAGCGTTCAGGAGGCGCGTGACCGCAGATCCGCCCGGACCCGCTGATGTATGTGCGTTATCAGCTTGAACAGGTCCGGGCAGTACACCGACGGGTTGAGGTACCCGGTGTCCTCGCGGTAGCGGTGGGCGTAGTAACCG
Organism: Nonomuraea longispora; assembly: GCF_004348345.1. Classification (GTDB taxonomy): domain Bacteria; phylum Actinomycetota; class Actinomycetes; order Streptosporangiales; family Streptosporangiaceae; genus Nonomuraea; species Nonomuraea longispora. Next base: position 8,229 of record NZ_SMJZ01000134.1, on the reverse strand, counting down.
CCGCCGCACACCCTCGCCACCGGACAGCTCACACAGGTGTCGCACAGCGCGGCCGCCCCTGCCTGACGTGCCGCCATGCCCGGGTGCTCCAGTGCCCGGTCGAAGGGATGGTCGAAGACGTTCGTCCCGGTCCCGGCCGCACCCTCGTACCCCGACTTCAGCGTGTCCACCTGCTCGATGGTCCCGTCGGTCTCCACCACGACCAGGACGTTCGGCGCCAGCCCCACGGAGTCCACCCTGCTCTGCCCACCGAGCACCAGCTGGATGATCGACTCGAAGAACCGCACGCCCGTCTCCTGCCGGGGCGCGCCGTACCAGCGCTCGAACACGGCGATCAGCCAGTCCGCGTACGGCGTCGCATCCGCTCCGGCCGCGCGCAGTGGTGGCGGCGCGGACCAGGTGCCGTCCGGCAGCAGGAAGTCGACGACCGGCGGCTCGAACTCCAGCAGCGACTCGTACACCTCCACCGGATCGTTCGCCACATCGACCACGCAGTACAGATGCGAGAACAACTCCCGGTACGGCTCGGCCCGCAGCCGCCGCAGCCCGGCGGTCACCTCGGCGTGGCTTCCACGGCCGCCGGCGTGACGGCGGTGCCTGTCATGCGCCCGCGCACCCCCATCGAGGCTGACGCCGACCGCGATGCCCTCGGCCAGCAGTACGTCCAGCACCTCGCCGGTCAGCAGCGTGCCGTTCGTCTGCAGCCGGAAGCTGAGCTGGGTTCCGGACGGGAGCGCGGCGCGGACGCTGCGTGCGGCATGGGCGACGGCTTCGCGCCCGGCCAGCAGCGGCTCGCCGCCGTGGAAGACGACGTTGACGTACTCGACGCCATGCGTGACCACATGCTCCGCGATGCGGAAGGCGGCGCGCTCCACCGTGGCCGGGTCCATTTTCCGCGGACGGTCCCGCCACGACTGGTCGGCCATCTCGTAGACGTAGCAGTAGTCGCAGGCCAGGTTGCACCAGCCGTGCAGCTTGAGCGAGAACTGCTGGAACGGCGCCGGTCGCCAGGCCCCGCTGTCGCGGGCGGCCACGCTCCACTCCTCGGTGGGCCACATCATGAGGGTCCCTTCGGCGCTGGACGGGCGCGGTGGTCGGCCGCGCCCGCTCCCTTCCGGACTTAGCGGTTGTGCCTGCCGGCCAGGATCTTGGCCTCGGGCTCGGCCGTCGCGCGGATGGCCAGGGCGTTGTCCAGGACGGATGAGGCGGTCGAGACGACTTCGGCCGCGGTCTCGGTCGCGGCCTGCGCGATCAGCGGCGCCTGCGGGGCGAGCGCGAGCGACGCCGCGGCTGCCAGCGCAGCCACGATCCGCGTGTTCTGACTCTCGGCGTGCGTAGCGTCCATAAGAATCCTCCTTTGTCGGAACGACTGTCGGTTCTGCAGATCAACACCACACGATGGCTGGACACTCGTGGACAGGTCCTCGGCGGCTCGCGGGAAGCGCCCTACTGCACAGTTCCTTCCTTTGAGGGGTTCCAGGGGCGGCGAGCATGATCCAAGACTGGCGGGCCCGTTCCGGCTACGCATCCGTCACATGACTGGACATCGATCCTGAGCGCCCGCTTCTGAGCCCGGGTCACGAGCCCGAGCGACGCCAGGCCCGCTCCTCGGCGTCACGGCTCCCCCGGCGGGTTCGGCGCGCGGGCCGAGGCCGGGTGTCACATTTCTCGGCCTGGGCGAGTCGATTGTCATGAACGGCGATCATGAACGGCGATACGGAGAGACGTGACAGATGACCGAGCAGCATGCGTGGCCTGCCCAGCGCAGGGACCGGGTGAGGGGTGATCTCGGCCGAGTCGCCGTCCCCTCCACTCCGTCCGCACGGGCCTGTCCCCGAGGTGGATGCTCATTCGTCAACCGCATGTGAGCTGAGCGGGCTCGACGACCTTTCGGGACTCCCTGTGGCTGAAATCTGCGGAAGAAGTACGGAGAGGGCTGTCATCGACGAGGTGCTGGCTCGCGCGCGCGCCGGCGACAGCGGGGTCGTGGTGGTGCGGGGCGAGGCGGGAATCGGTAAGACGGCGCTGCTGGAGTACGCCGCGGCCGGCGCCGCCGCAGACATGCGGGTGCTGCGCGGTACGGGCGTCGAATCGGAGACGAAACTGCCGTTCTCGGGACTGCATCTGCTGCTCGCTCCCGTGCTGCACCTTCGGAACAAGCTCCCAGGGCCGCAGTCCGAGGCGTTGGGCGCGGCGTTCGGTCTGGTCGACCAGGCCAGGAGTGACCGGTTCCTGCTCGGGCTGGCCACCCTGTCGCTGCTGGGCGAGGTGGCGGCGGCGGAACCCCTGCTCGTGCTGGTCGATGACACGCAATGGCTGGACCGGTGCTCGGCTGCGGTGCTGTCGTGGGTTGCGCGCCGGTTGCGCGCCGAGGGCGTCGCGTTGCTTTTCGCCGTACGAGACGGGTACCCGACGCCCGCGGAGGGCGTACCGGACGTACGGGACCTGCGACTGACGGCCCTGGACCGGGGCTCCAGCGCCATGCTGCTGGGGGACCTGGCCGGTCACGTCAAAGACCACCTTCTGGCCGAGGCTCAGGGCAACCCGCTCGCCCTGCTGGAACTCTCGGCCGCGCTCACGCCCGAGCAGCGTGCCGGTGAACTGCCCGGCGCCACGTTCCACCTCCACCACGGCCCTATGTCCGGGCAACTGGAATCGGCCTTCGCCCAGCGGGTCAGAGCGCTGCCCGAGCGAACCCGATCGCTGCTGCTCGCCGCAGCAGCTGACGACAGCGGCGATCTGCACCTCGTGCTCACGGCGGGCCGGCGGTTGGGCGCCGACGTCGCCGACCTGGAGCCGGCCGAGGACGACCGGATGGTCCACATCTGCGGTGACCGGTTGAGATTCACCCACCCGCTCTTCCGCGCCGCCGCCTACCGTTCGTCCTCGCTCCAGGCCCGCCTGGCCGCTCATGCCGCGCTGGCGGAGGCGTTCGGGGAGAGCGGCATGGCCGACCGAAGCGCGTGGCACCGCGCCGCCGCCGTACACGGCGCGGACGAGAGCGTGGCCGCGGAGATGGAACGCACCGCCGAGAACGCCCGCGCCAGGGGCGGTCACGCAGCGGTGGCCACCGCGTATCACCGAGCCGCTCAGCTCACATCCGACCTGGGGAAGCGCGCCCGGCGCCTGGACGCGGCGGCACAGGCCGCACTCGATGCGGGGATGACCTCCTTCGCGACCCACCTGGCCGATCGTGCCTGGCCGATCGCGCGCGACCCGACGGTCCGCGCCGGCCTGGCGATGGTCCGCGCGGCCATCGCCCAGGAGCAGGACTTGCGGGCCCGGCCGGAGGAGACGGTCGAGGCGGCCGCCGGGCTCGCGAAGCAGGCTCCTGACACCGCCGCCACCATGCTCCTCTTCGCACTGATCAGCGTCTGGAGCGGTGGCGAGCCGTACCAGATGCCGCAGCTCGCCGCCAGTACGGCCATCGTGCCCCGCTCTTCACCCATGCTGGCCGATGTCACCGCGGCGATCGCTCACCTCGCCGACGAGCGATGGGCGCAGGCCGTCCCCCACATCAGATCGCTCGTCCACGAGATCTCCAGCACCGCGAACCTGGCCACCTGGCAGCGCATCACCGTGCAGTGGTGGTTCCTGTGGCTCGCCGACATCCACGCGGCCCAGGAGGGCGCGGTGGTCCTGGCCGACCGATGCCAGGCCCAGGGCAACATCGGTCTGCTGCCCCGCGCCCTGCTGCATCTGGCGCGCACCCAGTTGCTCCTGGGCCGGCACCGGGACGTGCTGTCCACCAGCGAGGAGGGCCTGCGTGTCGCAGCCCACACCGAACAGCCCCATTTCGTCGGCCACCACGCCGGACTGCTGGCCTGCGTGGCGGCGATCGAGGGCGACCAGGCGCGGTGTGCCGAGTTGACCGAGGACATCCTCGCCGATGGTGTGAGCGAGCGCGGCATCGAATGCGTGTATGCACGCGCGCTGCTGGACCTGGGGCACGGACAGTACGAGGCGGTGCTGCGCCGCCTCACGCGGGTGCCCCAGGCTCTGATGCGTCACCATCCGGCCATCGATCACAGCCTCGGCACCGCCACTCTCGTGGAGGCTGCGGTCCGTCAGGGCCACCCCACCCTCGCCGTAGCCCCTCTCGCCCGGCTGCGGCGATGGGCACACGCTACGGGCCAGCCGTGGACCGTGGCCATCGCGGCACGATGTCAGGCCCAGCTTGCCGACGGCGAGGAGGCCGAACGGCACTACGAGCAGGCCATACGCCTGCACCGGCAGGACGATGCCTACCCCTTCGAAGCGGCCCGCACCCATCTGCTCTACGGTGAGTTCCTGCGCCGCAGGCGGCAGCGCAACAGGGCTCGCCCGCTTCTGCGGTCCGCGCTCGACACCTTCGAACAACTCGGCGCGGCCCCCTGGATCGACCGCGTCCGCGCCGAACTGCGCGCCACCGGCGAGACCTCCCAGCCCACGGAGCGGACGTCTGGGCTGCTGGACCGGCTCACCTCGCAGGAGCTGCAGGTCGTCAGGCTGGCCGCGGCCGGGCTCAGCAACGCCGGCATCGCGGCCCGCTTGTATCTCAGCCCTCGTACCGTCGGGTATCACCTGTACAAGGCCTATCCCAAACTCGGCATCAGCTCGCGCAACGACCTGGCCCGCATGGACCTCGGCCCGGACGACCCCGACAGCTCCGGTCTGAGCTAGCATCCGCCGATGTCCCACCTCGTCGCGGCTTTCGCGGGTGTGCGTGACTGCCCTGACAGCGCTGGTCCTCGCCCGCCGCCGTCTGGCGTCGAGGAGCACAGCCGCCGGCGCGGCAACCGCACCAGCCACCAAGGCGATCACGACGCCCGCGGGATGCAGGCTGCCGGGCTGGGCTTCCTGATGAGCCACCACACCCGCCGCGGCGGCGAGAACGAGGAACGCGTTGCGGATCAGATGCCGGACGCCCAGCGGCGACGCCGTGGCGCCGAAGCATCGGCAAGGGGTCCGGGCGCCGGTGCGGATCACCTGACCGATCGCCGCGCAGAAGGCCAGGAGCACGGCGCCGGCCAGCACGGACCGGCCGGCGCCGTCCCTTCGGCCAGCAGCAGTACGACGACGCTCGCCTCAGCGGCAACGACAGCCGCGCCGACGGCGACCGTCGCCGGTCGGCCAGGCGATTGATGGAACGAAGCATGGGGGTTCTTCATTCAAGCCGACGTCATCACGACGCCGGCAGCCGATGGGCGTGCATCACCTTCGTGTGCGAAGGGGCGATTGATCTTGCCCGTATCGACCGCAAACCTAACTGTCGTGCCGCCCGGAGAACAGGCACCTCATCAAAACCCAGTCACCTGTCATATACGACACTTCTGACTGATCAGGGGCGTGGTTCCCGAATGGCAGCACGATGCGGCGGCGAGCCACGCCGCATCCGGTTCGTGCAGGAGATCTCGGCCACTCGCATCACGGCCACGGACCGCTACACGCACGTGGCCGCACTCCAGCCGGCCGGCGTGTGGACGATGTCCTGTGGAACGGCTCTGACAGGCGACTGCAACCCTGATGTCCGCAGGGACGGAGAAGGCCCTCACCCCGAGAACGGGTGAGGGCCTTTTCATGTGCGGAGGATCGGGGATTTGAACCCCGGATGGTGTTGCCACCAAACCGCATTAGCAGTGCGGCGCCATAGACCTGACTAGGCGAATCCTCCTGGAAGCCATCGCGGCTCAGCACAGCGTACCGGCCTTCCGGCGAGGCGGCAAAGCGATTCCTCGTCCGGCTTCGCCAAGAGTTATCAACAGGCTGTGGGTAACTGTCTGTGGATGAAGCCCGTCCACAGCGTGGACGGGCTTCGGGGTTGTGGATAACCGTAACGCAGGCTCGGGTCAGGCAGGGTTGGCTTCGCCCTCGATCTCGATCTTGACCTTCTTGCCCACGAGCACCCCGCCCGTCTCCAGGGTCTGGTTCCAGGTCAGGCCGAAGTCCTCACGGTCGATCTCCGTGGTGATAGAGAAGCCCCAGACGGCCTGGCCCCACGGGTTCGTGCCGACTCCGCCGTACTCGACCTTGAGTTCGACCTCCTTGGTGACGTCGCGGATGGTCAGGTCGCCGGCGACGGTGAACTCGTCGTCCTTGTGCCCGAGGACGCGGGTGGTCCTGAAGGTGATTTCCGGGTACTTCTCGACGGACAGGAAGTCGTCGCCGCGAAGGTGGCCGTCGCGGTCGGCGACGCCCGTGGAGATGCTCTCGGTCTTGATGGTGAGCTCTGCGGACGACTCCAGCGGGTTGTCGGCGATCGTGACCGAGCCGCGGAAGGAGTCGAACGTGCCGCGGACCTTGCTGACCATCATGTGCTTGACCACGAACCCGACGTTGGTGTGTGCGGCGTCAAGGGTGTAGGTGCCGACGGCGGGGATGGTCAGGGACTCCCAGGTGCGAGTGGTCATCGAAGGGTCTCCTTGGAAGGGGTTCGGTGCAGTTAGGTGCGACAACAAATATCTACACGAGGAATATTCCGATCGTCAACTACCGTCGGATAGGCTGTGGGTGTGCTGAATTTCGACGACTCCCGGTTGACGGCCATCGGACTGCTGAGCGAGGTGCACGCCGGCCTGATGGCCCGGTTCCAGCCTGTGATGACCGCCGCGGGGTTGTCCGAGATCGACTTCGAGACCCTCATCCGGCTGGCTCGTTCGCCCCGGCAGCGGCTGCGGATGAGCGACCTCGCCGCCCAGACCGGGCTGTCCACCAGCGGCGTGACCCGGGTCGTCGACCGGCTCGAACGCGAAGAGCTGGTGCGCCGCGAGGCGTGCCACACCGACCGCAGGGCCTCCTACGCGGTGCTGACCGACGCCGGGCGCGAGCGGCTGGAGGTCGTGGTGCCGCAGCACCTCCAGGACATCGACGACTGCCTCACCGGGCTGCTGAGCACGTCCGAGCTGGAGGCGTTCCTCGGCAGCCTGCGCAAGATCAGGGACGTCGTACGCCCGTGCGCCACCGCAGGCGCACAGGAGGCGGAGGCGCGGCTCTCATCGTGACGGCAGCAGCGCGCTGCGCAGTTTGGCCATCGCCCGCGACACCGTGCTCTTGACCGTGCCGACGCTGATGCCCAGCGTCCTGGCGATCTCCGGCTCGGTCATGTCCTCGAAGTAGCGCAGCACGATCGCCGCCCGCATCCGCTCGGGCAGTTCCTCCAGCGCCTGTTCGAGCTGCTCGTGAACCTCGCCGCCGCCGACCGCCTCGTGCGTGGGGGTCTCGGGCAAATCGGCCGAGGGATACTCCTCCAGTTTGCGGCGCCGCCACTGCGAGATGTTGATGTTCACCATGGCGCGTCGTACGTAACCGTCGAGCGCCCCTCTGTCCTCGATCCTGTCCCAGGCGAGGTACGTCTTGGTGAGCGCGTTCTGCAGCAGGTCCTCGGCGTCCAGCGGATGCCCGGTGAGCTGGTTGGCGGCACGCAGCAGGGCCGGCCCGCGGGCCAGCACGTACTCGCGGAACTCGTCTTCCCAGCTGGTGGTCTGCATCGTGGCCAGAATCGCAGCCCGATGCCCTATTGGGCCTGAACCGGAATTCAGGTTTCGGCCCGCCCACGACAAAGGTCCGTCAAGGTCGGTGGCGGTTTGTACGCCGCCGGGTGTCTAGTCACTTCCCCGAGGTTGCGTATTTTGCTCTTGTCTGCCCCGGTACGGTGTATGCCACCCCCAAGTCGTGTGAATCTAGTACCCGACGAGGGAGGAGCGATGGGGTATCCGAGCGTTGAGCGCCGCCGGGTGCTCGCCGCCGCCGTACTGGGCCGCGCGCCGGATCCCGCTCCGGACGACGCGGACCCTTTACGCGCCGTCGCCGGCGAGATCCTGGACGTCAGTCCGCACCTGATCATCATCGAGACCCCCGACGGCGCCGAGGAACGGCTCGTGATCGCGCCGTGGGCCACCGCGTGGCACGGAAAGGACGCGGCGCCGACCGACCTTCCCGTGGGTTCCATGGTCCTGATGCGCGCCCTGCGCGAAGGGCGCGTGGTCGAGCGGATCTGGGCCGACGCCACGCGCATCACGGGAACGATCCTGTCCGTCCAGGGACGCAGGGACCTGACGGTCGAGCTCGACTGCGGGCCGCACCGCGGCCACCGCACGATCACGATCCCCTACCGTGCCTCAGGACGCCTGCAGGTACGGCATCCCAAGTTCGAGCCCGGTTACCTGTTCGACGCCATCGGCGTCAGGCAGGACGGCGGGAGCCTGGCGCTGCTGCCCGCCACCTCCCAGCCCCCCTACCTCGCACGGGCCG